>DDKM01000008.1 GCA_002339345.1 Firmicutes bacterium UBA2598
GCCTTCAGGCCCATATATTTTATCAAACAAGGAGGTGGTAGCCTTGACCGTGAACAGCAGCACCCCGGACAAACAAGGCATGCTGGGAGGGTTTATGCAGCTTCTGGACCGCCAGTCCCAGGATAAGGTGTCCGTGCACGAATTAATCGTCCTGATGGGGTTGTACGACATCATGTACCTTCTGGACCTGCTGGTAGCCGGCACAGGCACCGGGGAAGATAAGTCCAAGACAGCGGAAGTGAAGGTGGTAAAGGATGCCCTGCAACGGCTGATGGCGGCTGAGGGGGGGCAGCCCAACCTGGGTGAAATGGTGGCCCAACTGGCCAAAAACCCGGGAGCGCTGGTAGGGTTGTTAAACATGCTGGCCGGACCACCCCGGCGGCCGGACGGGCATCCGCCTGAACACCAGCGGGAACACCCGCGGCCTCCTGCCGATGAACCGAAGCAGCCGGGCCGGGACATGAAATGGTAAACAACGGCATCTCCGTCATGCCTCACCACGGATACCCAAAAAGGGGCAGAGCTTGGATTCAGCCCCTTTTCCTTTTTAGTTCAACACCACCTCCGTCCTCTAGCATTACCATAATTTGCTGGGAGGGAAAAGGGACAGGGATAGCGAAATAACCAATGTCAAAAATTGTCGAATTGCCCATTGACAACAGGGCTCCGACAGTAAAAGGAGGGCAAAAGAAGTGGGGTGGTGGTCCAGTTATTGTGCCAGATGGCACAATCATCTTCCGCGTAACGGAACCAGGTTTTCTTCTCCCATTACAGTTATGCTGGTATTGTTACTGTTAATGCACATGTTCCTTTTTCCGGTGGCAGCCTCGGCTTCCCAGTTAACCACAGGCATCCAAACATACCAGCTAAACGCCGGTGATACCTTCTGGCTGTTGGCCCAGCGCTACGGCACCACGGTTGATGAAATCCGGGCGCTGAACACCAGCAACCCCGAGGCTTTGAAGGTTGGTGAAACCCTGTACATACCGGTCCAGATGCAACAGGATTACATACGCTATCGCGTCCAGACGGGTGATACCCTTTTCCTCATCTCCCGTCGGGTCAACCGGTCGGTGATCGCCATCAAACAAGCCAGCCAGCTGAACGGTGATGTGATTTATCCCGGGCAGTGGCTTTTACTGCCGCCGGCCCGGGAGGGAGCGTCGGCCTACAATGTGGCCCCAGGGGATTCCCTATTCCAGGTGGCCAGAAATCACGGGACTTCTGTGGATACCCTGGTGAGCTTTAACCGTTTGCCATCCACCCAGCTCCTTGTTGGCCAGGTCTTGGAAATCCCAGCCGCGGAAGCAACACCGCCCGTGCCGGCGCCGCCTGCTGCCCCTGCACCCCCACCGGACCCGGCACCACCACCACCCACTTTGCCTGTTCACCGGGTGGCACCGGGAGAGACCCTGTCCACCATCGCCGCCCGTTACCAAACCACCATTGCCGCCATCTACGGCACCAACCGGCTGAATTCCGACATCCTGATGCCCGGACAGCCCCTTTACATCCCGGTGGGACAAAAACAGGCGGTCATGGTGGAAGGTCCCAAAGGTGAGCAACGGCAAGGGTTCGGCGAGCTGCTGGATTGGGATTGGGCCAGGTGGATTTATAACGTGGGGTCCACCGCCACGGTGGTGGATTTGGCTACCGGCAAGCGATTCCGTATCAGGCACATGGGCGGTTCCAACCACGCTGACTCGGAACCGCTGACAGCAGCGGACACCGCAGTGATGAAATCCCTTTTCGGTGGTGTATGGAGCTGGAATAAACGCCCGGTACTGCTGGAAACCAACGGACGGGTGTTGGCAGCTTCCATCGCTGGAATGCCCCACGATGTGCAAACCATTTATGATAACAACTTCCCTGGCCATTTTGACCTGTATTTCTGGAACAGCCGGTCACACAACAACAACCAGATCCAGCCCGAACACCAGACCAACGTATTGAAAGCCGCCGGCAGGTAGCCGGCGGCTTTGTTCTACCCCTTGGCACCAGGAATACCACAGGGAATGCGGATTTTTTGCCCGATCTGCAGGTTCTGCGGGTCAATGCCTGGATTGAGGGCTATAATGGCCTCCACGGTGGTGTTATACCGCTGGGCCAGTTTCCACAGGGTGTCGCCGGACTGGATTGTGTAATAACAGATGCTAGGTTTGGGTGGCTCCACGGGGGGGCAGGGCGGCTTAACCGGAGGTTTGGGCTTCACCGGCGGATGGTACTTGGCTTGCACCCCGGCCACCACCCTTATTTTTTTATGTTCCCACGCTTTAAGCTTGATCCCGATGGTAGCATATTGCTTCCATGGGTAATGATCACCTTGGAAATGCTGCTGGTGGTAGAGGTTACACACATGGGGCGGGTAGGCACACCCCTCTATGCCCACATGCTCCACCTCCACACAGGCATGAACATGCATGCCGGGACGGACCCCAGTTACATCCATCAGCACGGCAAAGGGCTCCCGCACTTGGTGATGACGGTGTTCCCCGGTGCAAAGGCAAACATACTTGATGTGTTTGTGCAAAACACCCTCCACCATCACCTGATCCATCATGGCCGCGGGATGCCCGGGGTGCAGGCAGGCATGGGCGGAGATGTCCCTAATATAATGGACCGGCCGCGGAAAACCCAGCTCCGCCTCCACGATTTCCTTGCCGTAATGGGACGCCACCGGACAGTGCAGGTGCAAATAGTCATAGGATACCTCCACCATCCCGCGGACATCGGTGACCACATCCAGCTCCCTTTTCTGGGTGATCATGGCCATGGCTTTCATGATGCTGACCTGGTGGGCCAGCCGGTACCCGTGGGACGGTACTCCTTCTTGCAAATGATGCTCCACCCGGTCAACGGTCACCATGCCATGGACAGCCATGCCCGGCATGGCCCCCTTTACCGCCAGGGGAATCTGGAATGGTTCTTCCACCGCCATGGCACATACTTCATTGGTCCCGTGGCCCACATAGTAGAAATGCTTGCACAACACCCCCGTAGCGGTTACCCGGCCGGATGTTACCTCCCAAGCAAGATTGCGCACCTCTGCCGCCACATCCCTTATTTCCGTAATGGGCCGGTCAAACCAAAGGTCCTTCTCCATGGGGTGGTGTCCATGCTGGTGGCCAATAACCTGTTCCACAGTCAACTTTTCCCGAGTGACCTCCAAGGGCAGGCCAGGAGAGGAGACGTCGGTCACCACCTCAACCTCCATCATTTTCCCTATCTGCAGGTGTGCCACAAAATCAGTCACCTGCTGCCAGGTGTCCGTTAAAGTATGGTGACCGTCCGGCAGGTCATAATGTTCCACCGCCGCCACCGCCACCCTGGCATGGGCCTCCATCCCGGCACTGGCCCCGGGCATGGGTACTTGGTGGGTAATGGTTTCATGTACAGGCAGCTCATAAACCATTTCCGGCTTGAAATCCCACGGAAAACCAAAGGGATGATACCCGCCCTTGGCCTCCCCCGCTACCCAGGAAATCTTTTTATGCAGTTCAAAACTGATTTTAACCAGGCCCTCCTGCACCTGGGCAGATACATGGTGCACACGTGCCTCCACCTCCAGGATGGCCTTCACCCTGGCGGGGAATTTCACCTGGCTGGCGTGATCGAAACAGATGGTGTGAGGCCCCCCGTGATGCAACACCAGTTTTTCACTGACAACCCTTACAGCGTGTTGGTCCATGTTAGACCCCCCCTTACCGTCATGGCCGTACAAAAATATCAACATATTATATGCACCAGGGCCAAGGGGTGTTTACCCCACCACCCGCCGTGCCCGGTGCAGGTGATCCGTCCGGACCTCCCAGTACACCTGCTGCCATGCCGCCACCACCTGGTCCATGTTAAAAAGTTCCACAGCGTGGTTAAGGGCCCGCTCTCCCATGCGGCGGGCCAACCCCCGGTCCACCAGCAGTTCCAGCACACTCCGGGCAAGACCGGTCAAGTCCCCTGCCTGCTCCAGGCAGCCTACCCTGTCGTTGATCAGTTCCTCCATCACACCCACCTGATAAGCGACCACCGGTTTGGCCATCAACATGGCCACGGGAACGGGGTTGCCGCCCAGATACCCTCGCCGGTCACAAGATACCAGAATATCTAACACAGCCAGGATTAACTCGGGGGAGCGGCCAGGGGGCGCCATCACCACCACCTCTGCTAATCCTAGCTCCTCAATTAAATCCTTTAAGTAACGCCGGTAACCAGTTCCCCGGTCCTCCCCGGCAAGCAAGAATTTGGCCTCCGGCCAATAGCGATGGATAATTGCAGCAGTATGGAGAAAATCCTCCGCCCCACCAGCGGGCAGCAGATTACCCACAAACCCTACCACCTGTTCCCTTGGTTGCAGGCCAAGGATTTGCCGCAGGGCCGTTCTATCCTGCCCACCAACGGCTGGCTGGGCTATACCGGGGTAAAGGTGTTCCACCCGCAGGCCCCCATGGTCCTCCCGGAACATCTCGCTTACCTTTTTACTGCCAGCCACCACCCGGGTGGCCAGGTTGGTCACCAGCCGGAGCACCTGCCGGCGGTGCACCCCTGGTTCCAGCCATTCCCTGGCCTGCCAGATCACCGGCACCCCACATTCCCAGCCCACCAGCGCACCCAGGGCATTAACCAAAGAGGTGCAATGGATCAGGGAGGGTTTGAACTGGTCGATCAGCTGGCGCAGGTAGGCAATCCACTCCCGGTGGCGGTGCTGGAACTCCCTCCATTCCGCCATCACACCAGGAGGTAGATGCCAAAATCCCCAAAACCGGGGACAGCCAGCCCGTACTTCCACTCCCTGTGCCCTTAAGGTTTGCGCCAGCACCCCCTCCCGGGGACAGATCACCATGGGCCGGTATCCGCTCCCCAGCAGGCCCTGGACCAGGGCAATAAACTCTCTATCTTCAAAACCCAGGCCCTCCACATGGCCAAGGTGGTAAAAAAGCAAAACCGGAATCAGGGAATCGGAAAAAAGCGTAGACACCATCTATATCAACCTCCGTTTATAGAGGAGAATTATCATAAAAAGAGGAGATATCCTCTCCAGGCATCTTATGCAAAAACTGCCCATCCTGTCCCCAAACAACCAAGCCGGATGGTTGACAAAAGCAAAAAGGGACGGAGACCAAAGTCTCCATCCCTTCCCGTCAACCCGGTTCAACCGATGTTTTGGCAGGCTGCCCTGTGGCAATGGAATGGACCCATGGCCATCTACCTGCCAACAAACATCTGGGTGACCATTTTACCATTCATGGTGCCGCCCTTTAAAGGCCCGTCCACAATACCGATACCGATATGGGTGTAATTGGGGTTCAGGATGTTCTTGCGGTGCCCTTCACTCTGCATCAGCGAGTCATGGGCGCGCTGGACACTGCCCGCCCAGGCCAGGTTTTCGCCAGCGGTGCGATAGGAAACGCCCGCCGCCTTCATCATGTCAAAGGGTGAACCGTAGGTGGGAGACTGGTGGGCGAAATACTTGTTGACAATCATGTCTTTGCTTTTCTGCCGGGCCAGTTCCACCAGCTTCATGTCCGCTGCCAGGGGTTTCAAGCCCGCTTTGGCCCGTTCCTGGTTCACCAGGTCCAACATCAGCCTTTCATCGGCAGTCAGTCCGGCTGGTGCAGGTGTTGGTGCTGGCGCAGGGGTAGGAGCAGGAGCCGGTGCAGGAGCAGGTGTTGGTGCTGGCGCAGGAGTAGGAGCAGGAGCCGGTGTCGGTGCTGGTGCAGGAGACCCTTGGTTGGGCAAGCCGCTGTAGGCAATCTGGTAGGTAACCATATACTGTCCGAACCAGCTATAGGGCGCTTTGATTACAATTGTACGGGTGAAGGTTTGGGCCTGGGCAGGACCGGCCAACACAGCGAATGTGAAGGCAATCACCAAGACCAGGCTTAACAAGCCTTTTCGCCGATAATAACAAGACAAGGGAATCACTCTCCTTTTGGTAGTTTGCCATTCTGGCAATGGCATTTCTCAATGCGATATTTTTCGACACTACAATGCTGCTGTCCTGCCGGTACATCATGCCAATATAACCATTCCCTGGCAAATGGCCGGGGCCGCCAGTTTTCGGCCGGCAGCCCCGGGAGGCACCATTTGGTGATACATTATACATGGGCGGGGGACAGTTTGCAAAGGTAATTCCAGGCATCTCCCGCCGGAGCAGAAATAGCAATTAACAGAACAGACACCGGCCTCCCAGTAGTGCTCGGGCTTAGTACGGTGACCGGGGATATCCAAGGCGGTAGCGACCCTTGGTTTCCACCCCGCCAATGCCATCGGTACCAGTAATGGTCTGGTTAACCAGATCTTGTAATGATACTGTTTCTGCAATGGGGGTGAAAGCCACCCTCTCCACCACATACACCGGATCATAGGCGTGGATGAGCACCCGCTTGGGGGAGCTGGCAAAATTGGCCCCGGCCTCCAATAATGCCTCGTAGTGGGATTGACAGGCGCCGGCAAAAATGACCAGAGTGTCCTTACCTGGAATTACCGCCCGGGCGGCCCGCACCGCCTGGACAAAATGGCCGGAACTGCGGTAGCTTTTAATATCGGTAAGATTGGGCGATTTCCGGGTAAACCCGTCATGACCGGTCAAAACCAGGATATCCGGTGTGAACTGGAGCAGGTAGGAAGTCACCTCAACTGCCTGCTGTGCTTCCGGTACATGAAAACACTTGGCATTGATGCCCAGCTGGCCATAGGCATGGGAACATTTTTCCAAATAATCGGGATCCCCATCCAGGTGTACCACCCGCCCCGGTACCTCAAAAAAATCCTGTGACGGCTCCCCCCGCATCTCCAGGTTGAGGGCACGGTCCATTCTCTCCCCTTCCCTTCGCTGCAGGATCCGGCGGAAACACACACTGCTGGCATGGATGTTGGCATGGCGGTAATCCAGGATTTCCGCCGCACTGACCGGATGGAGATCCCCCACCGGCGCATCCGCCGCCAACCTCATTTCCAGCCCCTTCAGCACCGCCACCCACTGGCCTTCAATATACATTATTTCCTTTACCCGAAATAGAACATCTCCACCATAAGACTTGCGCGTAACGATATCACCAGGTTTAATCTCCCGCATGGGAACTCCACCTCCCATAATACCTGGTTTATCATATGACTTGTGGCAAGGGGTAGTGCCTTTGCTGCGTCACTTAAGGCGATGGCCTGCCATATAATGTTCTTGTGCCCAACCGGTTTTAAGGAGGCTTGCCCATGCTTGCTGCAGTCATTCCCGCCCAAAACGAACAGGGGCGCGTAGGAAGGGTGATCCGGACCCTGGCCAAATTGCCGCTGGACCGGATCATTGTGGTGGTCAACGGTTCAAGGGATAGAACCTGGCAGGAGGCCACCGGTACCGGCCTGCCCCAGGTAACCGCCCTCTACTTTGATGAGGCGCTGGGGATCGATGTGCCCCGGGCGGTAGGTACCAAACATGCCCTGGATGCGGGCGCCCATGGGGTGTTGTTCGTGGATGGTGACATGGTGGGGTTGGCACCCGGCAACCTGGCGGAACTGCTGGCAGCCCTGGACAGGTGTGACGCAGCCTTTACCAACTGTTACCCCGGGGAAGGACAGCGGCTGACCTTTGCCAGTGAGGTGCTGCTGTTCCGCCAGCGCCTAAACCGGGAATTGAAGGTGGAATCCACCCTGGGGCTGGCCAGCCCATCCCACGGGCCCCATGCGTATTCCCGCAGGCTGTTGGAAAGGATCCCCCTCAGAGAGCTGGCCATTCCACCGGTGGTTTTGCCCCTGGCGAAACGGCTGGGGCTGGTGATGACCATTGGCACCACCATCCCCCATCTCCAGATGTGTTCAAGTATCCGCCATCTCGGGCATTCCCAGGCGGTAGCGGACACCATGATCGGCGACTGCCTTGAGGCCCTGTGCGTGTGGCAGCAGCAAGAGCGCCAGCGGCGTTTTGGCGAGAAGAATTACATCGGCTATCACCTGGCACGCAGATGGGATATTTTGCAGGCGGTGTTGGCCGGACGATGGCCGGATGTCACCACCGGCCCCTCCCAGGGCACCTGACCAGACTGTTGGCAAAGGGTGGTGCTGTCACCAGGCTTTTGACAGTGCAATAACCTTCTCCCTGGGTTATAATCTTGTGGACAGGCCGGGCGGCCTGATGACCAAGGGGAGGGATTGTATGGCTTACGGACTCTGGCAGAAGGTGTTGTCAACCGGTATACTGCTGGCCCTTCTGGGCAGCGGTTCCGCCTGGGCAGCAACCAACTACACCGTGAGGGCCGGGGATACGCTCTTTACCATTGGCCAAAGGTTTGGGGTAAGCTGGACGGCCATTCAACAGGCCAATAACCTGAAGTCCACTGCAATTTATCCAGGACAGGTTTTACAAATCCCTGCCGGTAATACCAGGGTACACACCGTCAAGGCAGGAGAAAGCCTGTATACCATCGGTCGACAATACGGGGTAACCCCATCCCAGATCCAGCAGGCAAACGGCCTGGTCACCACCGTCATCCAGCCGGGGCAGAAACTGGTCATCCCCGGTGGCGGGGTGAACAATGGTGCCACCACCGGCGGCTGGACCTATACCATTAAAGCCGGCGACACCCTGTCCCTGCTACAACAGCGTTTTGGTATCCCATACCGGGAAATCATGCGGGCCAACGGGTTGACCTCAACCAGCCTGAAGGTTGGACAACGGCTGGTCATTCCGGAAAGACGTGTGGCCCCTTCCAATGACCGCTCCGCAAGCGCGGAACGCGTTCAGGCTAATACAGCTACAGCACCAACCGTCTCCAACATCTCCGCCAGTGACTTGGACATGCTGGCCCGGATTGTGCACGGCGAAGCGCGGGGAGAAATCTATAAGGGCCAGGTGGCGGTAGCCGCGGTGGTGTTGAACAGGGTAAAACATCCCAATTTTCCCAATAGCATTGCCGGGGTGATCTATCAACCAGGCGCCTTTACTGCGGTAACTGACGGCCAGTTCTACCTGAAGGCGGACAGCGTTTCCCGCCAGGCAGCCATAGATGCCCTGAAGGGATGGGATCCCACCGGTGGCGCATTGTATTATTGGAACCCCAAGGTGGCTACCAACAAGTGGATTTGGAGCCGGCCGGTGACGGTGACCATCGGTAACCACGTTTTTGCTCATTAAAGAGCCAACAAAAAGGCAGGGATTGTTGCCCTTCAGGCAAAACCCCTGCCTTTGTCCATTCCGGTCCTGGTCCATCCTGGTATGTTGGCGCCATCACTTACGCTGTGCCGCATCCTTTTCTGCCAGTATTTTCTGCGCCGCCCGCCAGAACAGGCTGTACATTTCCAGCCGCTGGTTGATCCTGCGCAACCTCGCCTCTTTCGCCACCGGCACTTACCTCCCCTGTAGATGCCTTTACTTCCAGTGTTGCCAGGAGAGCACCAGGTTAACCATGCTATTTTGTATATTTGTCCGCAATCTTGCTGGCCCCGCAGGAGTCCGGTTTGATCTTGGCATCAAACCCGCTACCGATGACCATGCCCACGATTTCCCTGATCAGTTCCTTGGTCTCCCCGGAAGGTCCGATATCCAGATGGATTTCCAGTTCCGCTTGTGGATGCTCGGTGGCAGCAAGGCTTTTGGTGAGCTGACCGGCAGTTTCCAGGCTCAGGGCTGTTTCGTAAAAAATCTTCTGCCGGAGGCTGGTGATCTTGCGCTGACGCTTTTTCCGGTAATAGTAACGGGCACCCTTTCCTACCTGATGAACCACGATGGCGGTAACAAAACAGGTTTCATCCTTGGTCTGGGAATCGGTGCCAATAATCACCTTATAGTGGGCTTCCGGCATCTTTCCCATAAAGGCCAGGATGTCAGTCACCACCTCGACCAAAGTCATTTTACCCCTGGTCGGGCTGATAAAGTGCACCTCTTTCACCGCCTTCTATCCGCCATCCAGCGGAACTAATGGTCTACCTGCAGGTGTGATACCTTAGCCGCCACTCCCACAGTTCCCGGCAGATGGCGGCATAGCCTGCCAATCCAATCTGTTCTCCCCTGGCCTGGGGGTTTTCCCCGGCGCGATGGAGAATGTCCAGCCACTGTTCCCGGGAAGGGCCAAGCCCTCCGCTGCTAAGGGCGTTATGTACCGTTTTCCGCCGCTGGCCAAAGGCCGCCCGGACCACGGCAAAAAACAATTTTTCGTCCGGCACATGAACGGCTGGCTGTTCCCGCCTGTCCAGCCGGATCACCGCCGAATGCACCTCCGGGGGAGGCCAAAAGGCTCCCGGTGGCACATCCAGCACTTGTCTGGCCCTGGTGCGGTACTGCACACCCACCGAAAGTGCCCCGTAATCCTTGCTTCCCGGCTGGGCGACAATCCGCCGGGCCACTTCCCGCTGCACCATCAGCACCATGCTGCTGACGGCAAATTTCTCCTCCAGCAGGTACATGATGATCGGGGTAGTGATGTAATAGGGCAGGTTGGCCACCACCCGGTAGGGAACGGGGTTACGACTTTCCCGGGCCAGTTGATCCTGGACCAAACGGTCCAGGTTTACCTGCAGGATGTCACCATGTGCCACCCTGACGTTGGGGTAAGCACCAAGGGTATCCTTTAGCACCGCCAGCAACCGCCGGTCCAGTTCAACTGCCACCACCAGCGCCGCCCTTTGGGCTAAAAACTGGGTCATGGTACCGATACCCGGCCCGATTTCCACCACCACATCCCGTGGTCCGATTTCCGCTGCGTCCACGATCCTTTGAACCATGTGGGGTTCCACCAAAAAATGCTGCCCCAGCTTCTTTTGCGGCTGCATCCCGTGTCGTTTGAGAATTTCCCTGGTTGTCTGCAGGCTGGCGATCATCTGGGCCAAGGGGTTCAGTCCTTCCTTTTTGTCTCCATTGTTCCCTGTTGGATCTAGTATATTGCGTCTTTCCGCCGGAATCCATGCCTGAAAATGCTATTCAATAACCGTATTTAGGGCAGGGTTGCCCCTGCCCTTTAGTTCAGTATATAAACCTTGACAGGCTTACGGCCCCAGCGACGTGTTTCCGCCTCCGTTTCTAAAAATACATCGATGCGGTTACCCTTGATAAACCCGCCGGTATCTTGGGCAACGCCAAACCCGTACCCTTCCACATAAAGCCTTGATCCCAAGGGAATCACCCGCGGATCTACCGCCACCGTGCCCACCTTGGGCCAAACGCCGGTAAAGGTTTTATTGCCGGTATGGGTATAGGCCGTCGCCACAACTTCCAGTTCCTCCTTGAACCGGAAGGCATGGCTACCCCGGGAAGCCATCTGGATGGTGCCCATAGCCACCACCTGGTTTACCGGCTGCCGGATCACCTCTTGGCGTACCACTTCCCGGCCTACCTCCACCCCATCCTCGTAGGTGATCCGGATATAGATCTTGGCCTGTCCCTCTTTCCCCCGCTGGGCAATCCGGCGGATACCCTTTTCCAGCGAGGAATCATCGGTGATTTCCGTTTTAAAAGGTATCTTCTTGGTTTCTACCGTTTCTACGGTGGTCACCCGGATCACCCGAATGCGATCCCCCGGCTGTACCCCGGCTTCCAGGTCGGGTTCCACCCGGTCCTGCGGTGATAGGGTAACACCTGCCAGGGCCAGCACCTCCGCCACACTGGTCGGTGTTGTGAGGGCCACCCGGATATCACCGTCCACCTGCACCTCTACCGGAAAGGCCCTGTGTACGGTAATAATCATCCCACCGGTGATAGGGGTAGCCAGGTCTGGTTCCACCCGGTCAAACTCGCCCAGTTGCACACCCTGCCCTTCCAGCAATCTGCCCACCGTAGGGGCCATGGTGCGCAAGTTCTTTTGCTGGTTATCGGTCACCAGGGTGACCTGGCTGGACATACCATATATTAAGGTAGCCATCGCCAGCAGCCCCAGCACACCGAAAGAGAGTGCCAGCTTCAACCGCCGGCTGTCCTGCAAGCTCTGTCCGGCAAAAATCATCCCGAACCTCCCAAAGGATCCACAATTTTTACAACCATACCTTCTTATCTTGAATTAACCTTTGGAGGTATTCGACAGCCACCCTCAACTATCCTTTAACAAAAATTTCCCACAGCGCAAAATGATGACAAAAGCCTTCCTTTACCGCCATCCAATAATGCACCAATATTGCACTTAACCCCATCCTGTACCTTTTGCATGTCCCAGCGGCAATAGCCTTCCGCTGTGCCCCTACCCCTTAGTCCAAAATGTATACCTGTACTTGACGCCTTCCCCACTGGCGGGCCTTTTCCTCCGTATCCATAAAAACATCGATGATGTTACCCTTGATCAGGCCACCGGTATCCTGGGCTTCGGCATAGCCGTACCCCTCCACATACAAAAGGGTGCCCAGGGGAATTACCCGCGGGTCCACCGCCACTATACCTTCAAAGGGGTAAATGCCGGTGGCGGTAGGGTTGCCGGTATGGGTATAGGCGGTCGCTTCCATTATAAAGGGGCCCTTGACGGTGGCCGGTAACACACCACGGTTTGCTCCACCCAGTTCCTGGCGGGAACCGAAGACAACCACTCGGTGCACCACCGGGCGGATAATCGTCTGGTTTAGCACAGTCCGCTGGACCTCCTCTCCGTTGATCTCCGTTACCTCCACCAGCCGTTCGGCGATGCCAGGCTGGCCAGCCTGGATTACCCGCCGCTGACCCCTGGGTAAAGAGGGGTCCGGTTTGCCCTTGGTGGAAAACGGGATCTCCACCCTGTCCACCACCCTGCGGGTTACCACCCTGTCCACTTGGATACGGGGTGTTTCCCCCATTAACCAGGGGAGATTGGTGGTGATCCGGTCTTGTGGGCCCGGGGCCTCATATCCTGCCGCTTTCAACATGTCCGCTAAGTCCGGTGCCGGAATGGACAACAATTGTTGCTGACCACCCACCACCAATTCCAGGCTGGCGGCCCGCAGGATCTCCACTCGAGCCCCTTCCGTCAATAACTCACCCAAGCCAGGTTTTACCCAGTCCTGTGCCCCCACGACGATTCCCGCTTCCGCCAGCGCCGCTTGAACGGTGACCGCCCTGGTGGAAAGGGTGTACACCCGCCCGTCAGCCTGCAGGGATACCTCCTTTACCGGTGGCTGCCCCGGGATACTGGCCGCAAGTACCAGCACTGCTGCCAACAGGGTAGCCGCCAGTAGGTAATGTGTGGTTACCCTTCCCTTGATTTGGCCATTCCACCACATGGTCAGCATCCGGCGGTAGCGAACCTGCCAAACCAGCCAGCGCAGGTGCCATAATTTAGCCTCTACATAGAGCCCCTGCCTGGCGTTTCGCCACCTTCCCAGGTGGCCGTTAACCGTCCTGGACATGGAGTCTCCCATTATTCTCACCCCATCTATTCCTCACTAACAGACTATGCCCCTCTCCCAGGGCTTAACCCTACTAGCAAGTCTTACCAGATAATGGGCTGATTAGTCCTGCCGGCCGGGCACAGAAAAAGGACCCCATATAGAGGTCCGTTGGTGGTTTGCTCTGCTCCTATTTACGCTGTTTCCATTGACTTCACCGCCCCTGGTGATCCAGGCGGAAAAGACGCCTGGCGTTGGCGGCGGTAATCTCCCCCAGTTCCTGTGTTTCCATGTTCCGCAAACGTGCGATGGTTTCCACAATATGCCGTACCAGGGCTGGCTCGTTTCGTTTCCCCCGGTGGGGTTCGGGGGTCAGGTACGGGGCATCGGTTTCCACCAGTAGCCGGTCCAGGGGGACCAGCCGGGCCACCTCTTGGGGGCGGACGGCGTTTCTGTACGTCACCGGGCCCGCCAGGGAAATGTAAAACCCCATGTCCAGGCATTGTTTGGCCATTTGCCAGCTGCCGGAAAAACAGTGCATGACCCCTCCCACAGTACCGGCCCCTTCCTCCGCCAATACCCGCAGGGTAGGTTCATGGGCATCCCGGTCATGGATCACCACCGGGATTTGCAGTTCCCTGGCCAGCCGGATCTGCTGCCGGAACACCCTTTCCTGGACGTCCCGGGGTGACAGGTCCCGGTAGAAGTCCAGGCCCATCTCACCCAGGGCCACCACCTTCTGGTGGGCGGCCATCCGCCTCAACTGGTCCATGGTATCCGAACGCACCCGGGCCGCATCATGGGGGTGTATCCCTACGGCGGCATATACATCCGGAAACTGTTCCGCCAGGCTGACCCCCCGGCGGGAGGAGGCCAGATCGTAACCCACAGTGATCACCTTTTGCACACCCGCTGCAACTGCCCGCTGCAGCACCTCCGCCTCCTGTCCATGGTAGTCCCGGTCATTCAAATGAGCATGGGTGTCGATCATTTATTTCACCTTGGCCCCGGCCGGCAAGTCCTGTTCAACGGTGAGCACCGCCAGTTTGCCATCGGCGGAGGCGGCCAGGATCATCCCCTGGGAGGTAATCCCTCGCAGTTTGGCTGGTTTCAGGTTGGCCACCACTACAAGTTTTTTGCCCACCAATGCCTCCGGCTGGTAGTGCTGGGCGATACCAGCCACCACCGTACGCTCCGCATCCCCCAAGGATAATCGCAATTCCAACAGCTTATCAGCCTTTTCCACTCGCTTAGCACTCAATACCTCCGCCAGACGCAGGTCCACCCGGGCAAAGTCGGCTATTTCAATCAGTTCCGCTTCAACCTCAGGCTGCCCGGCAGTCGGCTGGGTATCAGGGGCAGGCGGCACGGAACCCGATGCAGTGGCTTTTGGTCCGTTTTCCACAACAGCGGCCACCCGCTGTGCCTGTTGAGTTTCCTCCTGTGTATTAAATTCGATGCGGGGGAAAATGGGCTGTCCCCGGTTGATCCGGGTACCCGCCGGGAAACTGCCCCAAAGATGGGCGCTGGCCCAGGTTTGGGCCTTTACCTCCTGAAGACCCAGCTGTTCCCAGACCCGGCCAGGCGTATTGGGCATAAAGGGGCCCACCAGCACCGTGGCAATGCGTAGGGATTCCGCCAGGTTATAGAGCACCGTACCCAGGCGGGAAACTTTGGCCGGGTCCTTGGCCAACGACCAGGGAGCGGTCTCTTCAATATATTTGTTAGCCTTGTTGACCAGCCGCCAGATGGCGGCCAGGGCCTGGTTAAACTGAAATTCATCCATGGCCCGCTCCACTTCGCCGGCTAACTGGCCGCCAAGGGTTGCCAGCTCCCGGTCAATGTCCTCCTCCGCACCTGGTGCAGGTACCACACCAGCGCAAAACTTTTCAATCATGGCGGTGGTCCGGCTTAAAAGGTTGCCGAAATCGTTGGCCAGATCGGTGTTGGTCCGGTTAACCAGGGCCTCCTCGGAGTAGTAACCGTCCGCTCCGTAGGGCATTTCACGCAACAAGAAGTACCGGATGGCATCTGCACCGTAACGATCTATGAGAATATTGGGATCCACCACATTGCCCTTGGATTTGGACATTTTACCGCCTTCCAGCAGCAGCCAGCCGTGACCGAACACCTTTTTGGGCGGGGTAAGGCCGGCGGCCATCAACATGATAGGCCAAATTACCGTATGGAAACGTACAATGTCCTTGCCCACCAGGTGCACCGCCTCCGGCCAGAACTGGCGGAATTTGGTGTCATCCTCCGACCAGGGGTCCAGGGCGGAAATATAGTTGGTAAGGGCATCGAACCACACGTAAATAACGTGTTTTTCATTGAGGGGGACAGGGATGCCCCAATCGAAGGTAGTCCGGGAAACACACAGGTCTTCCAGGCCACCCTTGATAAAGCTAATCATCTCGTTCCGGCGGCTGACCGGCTGGATAAAGTCAGGGTTTTCTTCGATATGTTTGAGCAGCCGGTCGGCGTACTTGCCCATCCGGAAGAAGTAGCTTTCCTCCTGCACCAGTTCCACCGGCCGCCCGCAGTCGGGGTTGGGGCATACCCTTTCCGGCACCTGACGCTCTGTCCAAAAGGTCTCACAGGGGGTGCAGTACCACCCCTCATAGGTAGATTTATAGATATCGCCGTTGTCATAGATCTTCCGGAACAGGGTTTGCACCACATGCCGGTGGCGGGGTTCAGTGGTACGGATAAAGTCATCGTAGGAAATATCCAGCCGCTGCCAGAGATGCTGGAAGGTGGCCACAATCCGGTCCACGTATTCCTTGGGGGTAACCCCGGCCTCCTTAGCCTTACGCTGGATCTTCTGGCCATGCTCATCGGAGCCGGTTAAAAACCAGACATTGTATCCCCGCATCCGGTGATAGCGCGCCAGTGCATCAGCCATGGTGGTGGTCAAGGCATGGCCGATATGCAGCCGGTCACTGGGATAGTAAATGGGAGTGGTAACATAAAAGTTTTTTTCTGCCATTTGAAATCCTCCTTTGTCCTGCTCATACTATTCCACATCAAAAAACCCCCCGGCCCGGTAGGGGCGAGGAGCTATCGCGGTACCACCCTAGTTTTACCGTACCTGAAGGTACAGGTCTCTGGTGCCTGTAACGGGGCAGCCGTCCCGACCTAGGCCGCATGCACGCGGTTTCAACCAGGAAACTCCGGGATCATCTTCACACCGGGTCTGGTACAGGCTTCCACCATCCCTGCTCGCTTGACCCCTGTAACCGGTGCTACTCTTCCCTTCCGCGTTTTTACCGACAGGTTATTCCTGCCAAATTTAAAGTGTATTATAATCACCAGCCAATGGTTTGTCAAGTATTCCCCAATCCTTAAAATTTCATGCTGAAACGACAAAAAAGTGTTGACTATATATGCCACCTCTGGTACCATCTAGGTGTAATGTCGAAACATGTTACAAAGGGGAGAGAGAGAAAGATGATCAAGTCAACGGGTATTGTACGTAAGGTGGACGAGCTAGGCCGGGTGGTCATTCCCATCGAGCTGCGGCGCACTCTGGGCATTGATGAAAAGGATGCCCTGGAAATCTATGTCGATCACGAAAAGATTATTCTGAAGAAATACGAACCGGCTTGTGTATTCTGCGGTAATGCGGAAGAAATCAACCATTACCGGGGTAAAAATGTCTGCCGGCACTGCGCTACCGCCATGGCCCAGCAGGCTCAGGTCAGCTAAATTCAGCAAAGGATCAAAAAAATTTGGTCGGGGAGGGGCAACCGCCAGGTGGACCCTCCTTTTTGCCTGTCCACACCTATTTTCTCCTTTCCACCTGCTTTTCCCTTTCCGCCAGTGCCATGGCATATACCTCTCGCTTGGGAACCCCATAACGGCGGGCAAGTGCCTTGATATCCGGCATTCCGTCCCGACCGGCCTGCACTAGGGCAGTCACCGCCTCCGCCAGATCCAGCCCGCCGGGATTATCTGACAGGAAGGAGCCTTCTGCAACTTGAGCCCCTTGTCCGCCCGTCTTTGCCCCAATGCTCTCACCGCCCGGCCGGCCCGCCACCACCAGGGTCAGTTCTCCCCTGGGGGCTTGTGCAGTAAAGTGGGCAGCCGCCTCTGCCAAGGAACACCGCAGCACTTCCTCGTGCAGTTTGGTTACTTCCCTCACCACCGCCACCTGCCGGTTACCCATTAGGGCATGTAAGTCGGTGAGGGTTGCCAGCAACCGGTGGGGAGCCTCGTAAAAAACCATGGTACGGCTTTCCTTGGCCAAATCCGCCAGGCGTTGGCGCCTGGCCTTCCCCTGTCTGGGTAAAAAACCCTCGAAAACAAAGCGGTTTGTGGGCAGTCCGGAAACAACCAGGGCCGTGGTGACAGCCGATGGTCCAGGTACCGGCACCACCCGGATACCCTCCTCCACCACCCTGACCACCAACTGTTCACCAGGGTCGGAAATGCCGGGCATACCGGCATCACTGACCAGGGCTACATCCCGCCCCGCCAGCAGTTCCGCCAGCAGCCTGTCCTCCTTGGCGGTGGCGCTGTGCCGGTGGTAGCTGGTCAGGGGAGTGTTTATCTTGTAATGATTGAGCAACTTCCGAGTTTGGCGAGTATCCTCGGCGGCAATGAGGGCCACCTCCCTCAGTACACGCAAAACCCGGAGGGTGATATCCTCCAAGTTGCCAATGGGGGTAGCACAGAGATAAAGGACTCCGGTCACCGGTGCTCACCTCCCCCGGCCTGTTCCGCCGAAGACACGGCTGCTTCCCCGCGACCAAAGGGGGCCTCCGTCCTTTGGCGTTCAAGAAAACTCAAGCAAAACAAGCAATCCTGTCCATCGGTGCGGGACCTGGCAAACTGTGGTGGGCAGATATGAAAACCCTCACCGTACAGACGGGCCAGTTGCTCAGCCCCACCCCTCTGTTCCCGTTCATAAAGACGGGCCCGCAGGTGTTCATTCTGGCTTTCCAGCATGGCCACCCGTTGCCGCAGTGTATGCAGTTCCTGTAAAAGACCCGCCAGGCTGGCCTCCACCTGGGCCAGATCCTCCACCAGGCTCATCTTTCCATACCTCCCCCCGGGGGATTACTTTTCCTGCCGCTGGACAGACACTTGTCCCAGGGGAAAATTCATTACCTGCTTGTCCGGGAATTCCACCATCACCATTTCCTTCAGGATGTGGGAGCCCACCACCTTACCCCTTCCACTGGGGGTGTTTACCGTCTCCCCGGTACTGGGAAAACGGCACCGAGCGGATTCGTAGACATCGTTTTCATACCGCAGGCAGCACATCAGCCTGCCGCAAATACCGGAAATTTTGGCCGGGTTTAGGGATAGGTTCTGGTCTTTGGCCATCCGGATGGAAACGGGATCAAAGTCACCCAGAAATGAGGAACAGCACAGCACCCGGCCGCAGGAGCCGATGCCGCCAAGCATCTTGGCTTCATCCCGTACACCGATTTGTCTTAACTCAATGCGGGTGCGAAAAACCGCAGCCAGATCCCTTACCAGTTCCCGGAAGTCTACCCGTCCCTCGGCGGTGAAATAGAAAATAATTTTTTGCATGTCAAAGGCATATTCCACATCCACCAGTTTCATTGGCAGCCCATGGCTGGCAATCTTTTGCTGGCAAATGCGGAGGGCTTCCTTTTCCTTGGCCATGTTCTCCCTGACCCTTTGGTCATCCTCCGGGGTGGCCCGCCGGACCACCTTTTTCAGGGGTGATACCACCTCTTCTTCCGATACTTCCCGCGGCGCCACCACCACCTGACCGTGTTCGATTCCCCGGGCCGTTTCCACAATCACATTTTCCCCGCGCTGCAGGTCATGTTCACCGGGATCAAAATAGTAGATCTTACCCGCTTGTTTAAACCTGACACCCACCACTTTAACCAGGGGGGCCACCTCCCTTCTCTACCGTCAAATCATTGAGCTCCAACAATAATACCTCCAGTGCCAGGCGCTGATTCACATTATAAGCCAGCCGCCGGCGTGTTGCCAGCACAAGATCCAAGGCGGCAGGATAATCAAAGGCCACTGGAAATCCTGCCAACCAGTCCCCCAGGTCCTGGTTCAGGAGTAGTTTCTCCGCTCCCATCTCCTGCCATACCCAGAGATCCCGCAGCAAACAGCTCAGCCATTCCAGGAATAGCGGCAAGTCCATTTCTTCCTCGCCGGCGGCCACCCAGAGGAGAATATCCACCGGCTCCCACCCCGGTAGGCCGGCCAGGCAATCCATGGCTTGCTGACGTAAGGCCAGGGCTTGCGGCCTTTGCATGAGATCCAGGGCGCTATTGATGCTTCCCCCCGCCAGACGTGTCATCACCTCGGGTATGGCCATCCCGTTTTCCGCCATAATGTCCCGGATTGGCCTGGGGGCCAGGGGGCCAAACTGCACCGCCAGGCATCTGGACAAGATGGTGAGCAACAGCAGAGCCGGGTTGTGGCTGACCAAAATATAGACCGTCTCTCCCACCGGTTCCTCCAGCGCCTTTAACAAGGCATTGGCCGCTTCCTCCGTCATGGTTTCCGCCTGGCGGATCACCACCACCCGGTGGCGCCCCTCAAACCGCTGCAAACCCATTTGGTTGTGCAGGTCCCGCACCTGCCCTATTTTAATGGAATTACCCGCCGGAGAAACCACCACCAGGTCCGGGTGGCTGCCTGCCATCACTTTACGGCAGGAGACACACTCACCGCAACTGTCACCTCCTTGCCGGGAGGTACACAGGATGGCCTGGGCAAAGGCCATGGCCGCCATGGTTTTCCCCACCCCATCCGGTCCCCAAAAGAGGTAGGCATGGGCCAGCCGGCCGCTGTCCAGGATCCTTTGCAGTTGGGTAATGGCCCTGTCCTGCCCCCTGATCCTTCCCATCACCGGCAGTTCCACCTCCCCAATCAGAAATAATAGCACTAACTTAATCCATCGGCCCGGAAAAGGCGCCTGTAATCACCGTGCCAGCCGTTCCCGGACCACGTCCCAAACCAGATCCGCCACCCTTTCCGGCGGCTGTTCGGCGGAAATAATCACCATTCTTTTTCCTTCGGTTTCCGCCATTTCCCGGTAACCATGGCGTACCAGCCGGTGAAAATCCGCCTGTTCCTGCTCCAAGCGGTCCAAACCTCCGGGGCCCTTTTTTCGGTTGCACAGGCGGGCCATGCCCACCGCCGGGTCAATGTCCAGCACCAGGGTCAGGTCGGGTTCCAGCCCCCCCGTGGCGATCCTGTTTAAATCCCGGATCCTTTGGGCATCCAGCCCGCGACCATACCCCTGATAGGCTACACTGGAATCCACAAAGCGGTCGCAAACCACCACCTGGCCCTGGACCAGGGCCGGACGGATCAGACCCGCCACATGCTGGGCCCTGGCAGCAGCATATAACAGCACCTCCGTCCAGGGTTCCACCGGCTCCGGTCTGGGCTGCAGCAGCAGCTGGCGGATATCCTCCGCCATGGGCGTTCCACCCGGTTCGCGGGTTACCCTGACGGGATAGCCTGCGGCAACCAGCCGGCCCGCCAGGGATCGAACCTGGGTAGACTTGCCGGAACCGTCAATGCCTTCTACCGTAATGAAAAAACCCTTGGCCATATCTCTCATCTATCTACACCATTCCCCTATTTGCTGATCCCCACCATAACCTAAAGTCCTGGCAGGTCAATAACATCAACGGTCTCCAGTTTCGGGTCTGCCGGTCCCTGGCAGTGGACCCCGTCCAGACGGCAGCGCTTGATTTCCTCCATCACGTCAGGGGTTAGCCGCTCACCAGGCGCAACCAGGGGAATTCCAGGGGGATAGGGGGCAATCATTTCACCGGCTATGCGGCCTGCCGCACCCTCCAGCTTAACCCGCCGGCGGGGCGCAAAAAAGGCTTCCCTGGGAGACAACACCACCTGCGGTGTACAGCAACCTGCCCCGGCAGGGTGCGGAGGCCAGGTCTTTCCTTCCAGGGCCGGCAGTAGGGCCAGGGCTTTTTCCACCAAAACCCCAGCACCATCACCCCGGTCTCCCGGTGCCAGCAGAAACAGCACATGCCTGCTGCCGGCCATTTCTGGCAGGACGCCCGCCCTTTGAAAGGCCTCTGCCAGTACAGCTCCCCCGTTGCCGTTTCCCACCACCAACCTGGCCGGGTCCATGCCGTTGACAGGCGGCTGGGCTAGTACCTCATCCCCCAGCACCTGCCACCCCCCCTGCCGCAGGCTCCCTTTGGTTTCCCGGGCCAGGCAAATCAGATCACCTAACTTTTCCCCGCCATCCCTCTCCCAGAACCCGCAGACAGCCTCCAGGGACAGCATAAAAATATAGGAGGGGCTGGTGGACTGCACCAGGGCCAGGGCAGCCGCCACCCGGTGTTTGTCCACGCCCCGGTTGATATGCAGCAACCCGGTCTGGGTAAGGGCCCCCAGGGTTTTATGGCCGCTATGGATCACCATGTCTGCCCCCGCCTCCAGCCCGGAGATGGGCAGGTCCGGGTGCAGGGCGAAATGGCTGCCATGGGCCTCATCAACGATCACCATCAGACCATGCCGGTGGGCCAGCTCCACTGTAGCCGGTGCCAAGGAAGACAATCCCTGATAAGTGGGGTTCGTTAGCCATAATACCCGGGCTGTTGGATGTTCGGCCACCGCCAGTTGGATGTCTGCCGGATCAATACCCAAGGGTATGTCCCAGTCCGGATGCCACCGGGGAAGGAGGTAATGGGGAACCACCCCTGTCAGTACCATGGCGGACCACACGCTACGGTGGGCATGCCGGGGTACCAACACCCGGTCCCCGGGACTGGTTGCAGCCATTAATGCCGCCAGCACACCAGCAGTAGCCCCGTTGACCAGGAAGAAGGTATGGGCAGCGCCAAACAGCCGCGCAACCCGAGCCTGTGCGGCAGCGATGGCTCCCCTGGGGTAATGCAGATCGTCCAGACCCGGCAGTTCTGTGAGATCCACGGCAAGGGCAGCCTGACCCACGATTTCCGGCAGTTCCGGCGAGACCGCCAGCCCCCCCCGGTGGGCGGGGGTATGATAGGCAGCATACCCCATGGCAAGGTGTGCCATGACGGCCCGGAGCAGCGGCATTTTGTCCTGATTCAAATGGATCCACCCTTCAGGCTTCTTCACAAAAGGTCATTGTAATTTTAGCACAATTTGAAAGAAACTGCTAGCAAACCAACCGGTATGCGCCGGCGGTGGCAGGCAACAATACATTTACACCAACCTATTTGATCATGGATTATTATAATGGAGGGTTAACCATGTTAACACATCGAATGTTACTGGACACCGCATCCCTCTCCCACAAGTATAAAGTTGATGCTCCCAGGGCTATCCGCGGTTGGCGGGCAGGCAAATCGGACAGTGAAATCGCTGCCGAAATGGGCAGCAGTGTGAAAAGGATACGCTTGATGCGGGAAGAAATTAAAGCGGCCCACATCGAAGTGCGCCGCTTGACCCGCCACCTGGAAGCCAGTCTTTTAGCCCTGAAGAATCAGTGATCAGGTAATCAATTCCTCGGTTCCCAAAGGCCTTTCAGGGAATTGACAAACTCACCGTAGCGGTGGTCCTGGTTACCCAACCCCACCAGCTCCCGTTCACACTTATGGCACAGAAAGTGTCTATTAAAAACGATGCCTCCCCGGATTCCAACAGGTGGGGTTTCACCGCACACAAGGCAAACTGGCAGCAAGTTCGATGGATTTAGCGGCATGTTCGGGTCCTCCCGTCACTTTTTAAAGCCATTTTAACCACCGCCAAAGGTGATTAAACCTGACCTTAAACAGTATATGGAGGCCCAGGCCATTTTGCCATGGGGCAGATTTTTGTTTGTTTTTTCACGGCCGTTGACGCTGAACACCGTTGATATCTACATAGGTGTTTCCCTGCAGTAACAGCTGGGAAATAGGTACGATTTGATACCCATCGGCCTGCAGTTTGGCTAGAATACGCGGTAGCGCTGCGGCGGTGTATTTGCCGTTATTATGGAACAATACAATGGCTCCCGGAGCCATTTGGCCGGTTACCCTGCGGTAAATCTGGTCAGCGCTGAGGTCCTTCCAATCAAGGGAATCGATGCTCCACTGAATGACCTTGATCCCCAACCGGTCAGCGGTCTGAATCAACCGGTTGTTGTAGTCCCCAAAGGGAGGGCGGAAAAGGAAAGCATCGAAACCAGTGAGGTCTTTGATCATCTGTTTGTTATCCAGCAACTCCCTTTCCATTTCTTGATCCGACAGGCGGCTGAAATTGGGGTGAGAGACGGAATGCATGCCCAGTTCATGCCCCCTGGCCAGAATTTCCTTGGCTTTCTCCGGGTACTTGTTCAACCAAGTGTTGACTAGAAAAAAGGTGGTTTTGACACCGTACTGGTCAAGGATACCAAGCAACTGGTCAGTATACTCCGCACCCCAGCAGGCATCAAAGGATATGGCAATCCTTTTCTCTCCTCCGGTGTCTACACTGTAAACGGGCAGCAGTTTACCCACCCGTGTCACCATGGCCACCGGATTCCCGCGCATGCCCGCCAGCGGTCCGGCCAGCAACCAAACCACAGCCAAGGCCAGAAGCAGCATTATCCCTTTTCGCCACAGGCGGGGGCCCTTGAGGAAAATCAGCCGCATACCGATCTATTCCCCTTCCCAACAATTTCATGTACATCCTATGCCAGTCCCACCTCTCCCAGAACGTTGGCATGGAAAATGCAATTATCAGTAATTTATTTGTCACAACGGCACCCTTCTGTGGTGTTATATGAGTGGAAGGTGAAGGAGGGATGGAGGTGTTCCCGCAAAAGATAACCCCACAGGACCATGCGTCCGGTGCAACCGACTACGGGCAACTGTTCCAGGCTTACTACCCGAATGTTTACCGCCAACTCAATTACCTGCTGGCAGACCACACTGCAGCTGAAGATCTGGCCCAGGAAACCTTTTTACGACTCTACCGATCCCCACCGGCAGACCCTGCCAATATCGGGGGATGGCTGGCCAGGGTGGCGGCCAATCTGGCGTATAACTACCTGCGTTCGGAGAAGCGGCGCCGGAGCCGGGAGATGCGGGAATACCCACATAACAATTCTGGAACCCTGGTAAGTTTTGATGATATGATTCATCAGAACCAGGATATCCTGGCGGTACGCCGTTGCCTGGCCCGCTTGGGACCCCGGGAGCGGATGATCCTTCTCTTGAAATTCGCAGGCTACAGTTACCAGGAAATTGCCCAGGTGATTGGAGTACAAGCCAGTTCGGTGGGGAACCTTTTGGCCAGAGCCCAGCGTAAATTTAAGGAAGAATACGAACGGCACGAGGGGAGGGAGTATTAATGTGTCTTGATGAAGGGACTTTACAGGCTTACCTGGATCTGCAGCTAGAACCTGATCGCTACTGGTCGGTAGAAACCCATCTCACCTCTTGTCTCGCTTGCCGCCAGCGATTGGAACGCCTTAGAGAAGTAGAGGAAGCGGTAGGCAAGGTGGTTAACGGGTACCGGCAAGAAATGGCCGGGATAAACCCTCCTGTAACGAGAGCTATGGAAAGATTCCTCGCTAGCGCCGTACCTGATGGGATAAGGGGAGCTTATCTGTCCATGGATGATTACAAAAGCAGGGACCAAAAAAATACAGTAAAGGGGAAATGGCAAGTGTTCAAAAGGTATAAAGGCGTGGCTGCCGCTGCAGCCGTGGCGGTGCTTTTGACCGCATTCCTAAGTTTCGGACCTACCCGCACCCTGGCAGCCAATTTTCTCACCGTTTTCCGCATGGAAAAAATCCAGGTGGTTAGCTTTACCAGCGATGATCTGAACCAACTGGAAAAGACCCTTAGGGATGCGGGTTTGGCTGATTTGGAAAACCTGGCCCAGTTTCGAGTTGACACTGAGACCAGAATTGAAGAAATGAGCCCCGAAGCAGCCCAACAGGCGGTGGATTTTCCAGTTAAGGTGCCGACAACCCTTTCGGGACTAGCGCTCCAAGGGGTAGTGGTCCAATTGGGAACATCGGTAACCGTGACACCCCAGGTGGATAAGATCAACGGGGTTTTGCAAACCCTTGGTAGCAGCCAGTTATTACCCACTGCCATAGACGGCAAGCCCTTCACCATCAAGGTTCCATCGGCTGTAATAGCTGAATATAGCAGCAGCGGGAGTATCCCCATACAGGTCATCCAGGCTGGTTTACCATCCCTCACCGTTCCTCCTGGGGTAGATGTGGAGCAAATCCGGGAAGCGCTGCTGCAACTGCCTGTCCTGCCCGGCAACCTGCGTCGGCAACTGGCAGATATCAACGACTGGCAGAACACCCTGCCCATTCCTGACCCTAACGGTGAAATCCGGGAAGTAAAAGTAAATGACGCTAACGGTGTACTCATTTCCTCCTACCATAACCCGGAGCAGATCACTCTAATCTGGCAACAACAAGGAGTATGGGTAGCTGTGGCCGGTAACCTTACCCTGGCCGAGGCCCGGGAAATAGCCGGTCAACTGAGGTGAAACCATGATCATCGAAACCCATAAACTGACAAAGATGTATGGAAATCATGTAGGGTGTCAAGATATTTGCCTCTCGGTGGCCGAGGGGCAAATCTTCGGCCTCTTGGGCCCCAATGGTGCGGGTAAGAGTACGCTGGTAAAGATGCTGGTGGGCCTGTTGCACCCCTCTGCCGGCCAAGCCCGGTTGATCGGCAAACCCCTCGGGGACATCGGCGCCAGACGGCAAATCGGGTTTTTACCGGAAAACTTTCGCTACCACGAATGGTTGTCCGGGGATGAATTGTTGTCCTTTCACGCTTCCTTGTACGGGATGACACCCGATGAGACCCGCCGACGCATCCCCGTTGTCCTTGATATGGTAAACCTGCATGGGATCGCCCGCAAAAGGGTGGGTGCTTTCAGCAAGGGGATGCAGCAGCGGATCGGTATTGCCATCGCCCTTTTGCCTGACCCCAAGCTTTTATTCTTGGACGAGCCTACTTCAGCGCTGGATCCCCTGGGACGGCGAGAAGTGCGGGAAATACTGCTAAAACTTAAGGAGGCCGGTAAAACGGTATTTCTAAACAGCCACCTGTTGGGTGAGGTGGAGGCTGTTTGCCGAGATGTAGCAATTATTAATAAGGGAAGGGTAATAAAACACGGCCGTATGGAGGACCTGCTTAGTGGCAGTATCGAGGTAGAAATGAGGGTGGCTAGCCTGACCCCAGCTATGGAAAAGGAACTGCGGCTTTGTTGCCGCACCTTAGCGGTGGATGGGCCGCGCCTGGTGGCAACGGTGGGTGTACAGGAGGATGTACCAAAACTTGCCAAAATAATCACCGACCACGGGGGACTGTTGTATGAACTGACCCCCAGGCGCACTTCCCTGGAGGAACTTTTCATCAGTACTGTCCGGGAGGGGGAAATGGCATGTTAACCATAGCCGGACTGGCGTTTCGCGAGGTATTGCATAAACGGGTGCTGGTGTTCGCTCTGCTTATGACTGCTGCGTTTCTGGCCCTATATGGCCTTGCCTTACACTACATGGTCAGGGATCTCGGTCGCTTGTCCAATCCCTTAATGGCCCAGGTGGCGGTTACCCAGCTGTTTTCTGTCGGGCTGTACCTGGGTAGTTTTATCTGTTCCTTCCTGGCGGTTTTTTCGGCTGTGGGCACCCTTTCTGGAGAGATTGAAAACGGCACCATGTATGCCATTGTGGCCAAACCCATCCACCGCAGGGATATCGTCTTGGGTAAATATATGGGTTATGCCGCCATGATGGCATGTTATGCTGCTGTATTTTTCTTGTCCTTGCTGGGACTGGTATACTGGAAAACCAATTTAGTGGTCTCGGGAATCGTACCAGCCCTTTTACTATTTTGCCTGCAACCCCTGGTACTGTTGTCTATTACCATGCTGGGCACCTCAGTTTTCTCCACATTAGGTAACGGGATCGCAGTATTAATGCTATGGGCTGTTTCTACCATTGGCGGCATGATCGAACAGGTCGGGACCATGATCCCCAGTCAATCGTTAATTAATGCGGGCATTATCAGCAGCCTGATCCTGCCCGCCGACGCCATCTACCGGCGCCTTTCCTATACCATGCTGGCTGCTACCGATAATCCCGTTAATGCCCTGGGGATGCTTGGCCCCTTTGGCACCCAGTCCCCACCCAGCAACGCCATGCTGATCTATACTATTGCCTATATGGCCATTGCCTTGCTCCTGGCCGTCCGTGCCTTTGACCGGCGGGATATCTAGTTTTTTCCCAAATTATGATATGATGGCTTTACAGATAATGGTGTTCCCTAAAGGGGCGAACAATATGGTATCAGGATGGGACCCTTTCGCCCAGGAAAATCTACGGCAAGCATGGGAGAAGCGAGTGGCGGAAAAAAGGACAGCCGAACAAGAACGTCGGCTGATTGCTCTTGCGAAGGCCCGGGAACTGGCGGAGCTCCTGAAAACGCAAATGTTTCCAACATTGACGAAGCCCTCCCTACCAACCCACCATGGCATCGCTCGTTGCTTTGGCAAATGGCAATGGATATCCCCGAAGTTAGGCCCGCAGTTTTACGTAAAGAAACCGCCATCCTACTTGATAAATATCGTTCTTTTCGACATGTATTTCGTAATGTTTATGGATTTAACCTGGATAGCGATCGGTTGTTGGAGTTACTGAAGCTGCTGCCGCAGACTATCCATAATTTACGCACTGACGTGGCCAACTTCATAGAGAAATTACTTACCGTTTACCAGGTGAGGTCTTGGATCATCTGCCAGGAAAGGTGTTTGGTCAACTATTTTCTAATCAACTCACTGTAAAGTTCCGGTCTTCTGGCTTTTAGATAAAATGTGTCCCGCATCCTTTTCCCCTCCTGGCGGCGGATAGTGTTGATTAGTCTTGATTCCAGGTCTACAACCAACATTTCCTCAATCCCGTTAAAAGCCTCCGCAATTACATTTCCTTTTGGGTCAACCACTATAGCCCCACCGCTGTATTGTTGCTTGACGCCGTCGTATCCGGTTAAATTGCATGCTGCAATGTAAATTGTATTATCATACGCCCGTGCCGAAAGGTATTTGACCCAAATTTCCCTCCTCTCGCCAGCAATAGCCGGAGAAGCATGGGGAGCAAATATAATCTCACCGCCTTTTAAGGAAAGTATGGTTGTAACTTCGGGAAAGTGCAAATCCCAACATATTTGAATGCCAAAAGTGGCTTTTGGTGTTGCAAAAACAGGCAATTCATCTCCGGGAGTAAAAAATGACTGCTCATGTCTCCCAAGATGTGTTTTCCTGTATTTATTCAAAGTACCGTCGGGAAAGGCCACTATTTGAGTTATAAATATATTGCCAGAATCGTCCTTTTCCGCCATACCAGCCAGTATAATTATGCCATTTGTGCAAGCCATGCGGCTAATGGCCTTTACGCTATCGCTACAAAAGTCCTCAGCTACTGATGCATTCTGTCCGCCGTAATACCCGTGAATACTTAGCTCTGGAAAGCAGATAATGTCAACTTTTTGTTCTGCTGCCTTTTTTACAAAAAGCTCTATTTTAGCTATATTCTCTTTGGTTTGGTGTACTTTCGCCTGCATTTGCACCAGGGCAATACGTGTATCTTCCATTACTTATCACCCCCAAATCAATAATCTTGCTAAATCATTTTTTCTACGGCAACTTTATTAATTCCTGGTTTAAAAACACTCTTTGGGAGAACTGGGCTAACACCTATGCAATAACCTTTACTTGCCAAGCACCCTGCAATAAACTATAATGAAGAAAAATTAATACGTTCCATGACAGGTGCCGCTTAGGTTAAAAGGGAACCGGGTGTAAATCCCGGGCGGTCGCGCCACTGTAACGGGGAGCTTCTTTCGAAAATGCCACCTCGCGGGAAGGCTGAAAGAGGCAAGGAACCGGAGCCAGGAAACCTGCCTGTTATGACCAACCGAAAATGCCTTCGCGCCAAGGGCAGGTGGGATAATGGGCTTTATTACCCCGCTTGATTTTGGGCAGGCGGGATTTTATTTTATACAGGAGGGATTAGCCATGCATTTACCTGAAGGAACCTTTCCCGCATTTCAAGCTGCCGCTTACACCGGTCTGGCAGCAACGGGAATCTGGTGGGGATTAAAGGACTACCGCCAAAGGGTTAGGGAGAAGCGGGAAACAGGAACCATGGTCGCAGTAATGACCGCCATGGTCTTTCTGGTTTCCCTCATCCCCATACCCATTCCTCTAGTTGGCAGTTCCGCCCACCCGGGGGGTACACCCCTGGCAGCCATTATCCTCGGACCAAAGCTGGTCTTTCCTTCTAGTCTGGTAGCCCTTATTTTTCAAGCAATACTGTTCGGTGAGGGTGGATTTACCACCCTAGGAGCCAACACCCTTTCCATGGCTGGAGGTGGCCTGATAGCCTGGTTGGTTTACCGGCAATTGAACAAATTCTTCGGCTACCGAGTTGGCGCAGCCACAGCAGGTTTTATTGGCAGCCTATCCATTTACCTGATTACGGCCCTGGAACTATCCCTGTTACCGGCAACAAGTTCAGCCAGCTTCCTGCTGGTTTTTGCGGGTATTTTCGCGGCCTTTTTACCCCTCCAGCTGCCTTTAGCTTTGCTGGAGGGAGCTTTTACAGCCGCCGTCGTCGGTTTTATAAAAAGGCGCAGACCCGAAATATGGGAGACTTTCGCCCATGAACAAACTTTACGCTGAATTAGGCTTGACCATAATTATTTTAACTGCAGTCATAACCACGCCATCCCCTTACTTTTCCCTTACCATCGGCGCCTTTTGTCTGTGTGGTCAATTTGCCTGCCGTAACCGGATACACTGGTGGGTTTTTATACCCGCCTTATCGGTAGCGGCAGCCTCTTTCGCGGCTTCCGCCCTTACTGTGGGTAATGATCCTGCCCTGTGGCTTTTTGGCCATCTTCCTCTATATCGCGAAGGGCTTTGGCATGGATTTACTACTTTTGCCCGAATCACCGGTGGTGTAATTACCCTGATCTTCTTTAGCGGTCTCCTGGGGCTGGAAGGTATGACCCGGCTGGCTCTCGGGTTGCCTATTCCGAAGGAACTGCTGGAACTTTATCTTACCACCTACCGTTTTATTACCTTGTTGCAAGAAGAGCTACGGCGGGTAAGACGAGCGCAACGCCTGCGACTGGGTTACGCAAACTGGCAAAAAAGTCTGGCTTCTGCAGCCTCCCTGGCTGGCATCATCCTACTGCGAGCTTACGATCGGGGCCTCATCCAAGAGAAAGCCAGGCGCCTAAAGGGCGGCTTAAGTCCTGCAGCAGTTTCTGGGGTATACGCCTACGAATACAGAATTGGGCAAGCCATGGTCTGGCAGGCAACAGGCCTATTAGTGGCCTCCACAACCCTACTTCTTTAAAGGAGTCAGGCCATTGATTACATTAACATCAGTTACCTATGGGTACAGCAAGCAAAAACCGATCTTTACCGACTTAAACCTTACAGTAGATAGAAATGAGTTTTTGGCTCTCTTGGGTCCTAACGGCAGCGGCAAAACCACCTTGTTATACCTTATGGCTGGCTTATTAAAACCCCAAAAGGGCTGGGTCGAGATCATGGGACAGGGGAATCCCGGACCGGAAAGCATGAAGGGTAAGGTGGCTTTGGTCTTTCAAGACCCCGATGACCAACTTTTTGCACCCACGGTTTTTGAAGATGTAGCTTATGGCCCCCTCAACCTAGGGCTTGACAAGACCGAAATCCGCCAGCGAACTGAGCAAGCATTGCATGACGTAGGCCTGTGGGAATTAAAAGATTGTCCTCCCCACAGTTTAAGTTTCGGCCAAAAGAAGCTGGTAGCCTTAGCAGGGGCACTGGCCATGAGGTCCCAGGTGCTACTCTTGGATGAGCCGACGGCTGGCCTGGACCCCCTAAGCAGTTACCGGATGATGGAAATGTTCGCGACCATCAGCCGCCAAGCTGGATTATGTGTGGTCATGGCCACCCATGACGTGGATATTGTACCTCTTTATGCCGAGAGGGTAGTTGTATTGAAGAAGGGGGAGATTATCGCAAAGGGCTCTCCCAAAGAAGTGTTTGCCACTCCGGCTAACCTTAGGTCAGCTTCTTTACGTTTACCTCGGGTCAGTCACCTATTTGAAACCCTTCCTCCCAGGCTAAGGCCACCCCATCTGCCCCTGACCATTGGCGAGGGACGTAAACGCCTGTTGGAATACTCTTATGATCCCGACAGTGGAAGGATGCTCCGCCGGGGCTACACCACCGGCACCTGTGCAGCAGCCGCTGCCATGGGTGCAGTGGCCGGTATAACCGGAACACCCCTTGTCACAGCCTCCATAACCACCCCTGCCGGAATTTCCTTTAACTTGCCGTTGGAAATCAACCAGCCTACCCCTAAGGGGTGGAGGTGTGGAGTAAAGAAAGACGGAGGGGGTGACCATGATGTCACCCATGGTCTGGTAATCATGGCAGAGGCATATTATACCTCCACCCCTGGAATCATCCTTACAGGCGGTCCCGGTATTGGCCGGGTCACAAAACCCGGTCTGGAGATACCCCCGGGTGAACCAGCGATCAACCCTGTGCCCAGGGAGATGATTTTAAAGGCTATCCAGCCTTACCTTTCTCCGACCCAGGGCGTTACCATTGAGATATCCGTTCCCGGAGGAGAAAAAATAGCCAAACGGACTATGAACCCGGATCTGGGGATCATCGGTGGTATATCCATTCTTGGTACCACCGGCATTGTGGAACCCATGTCCAAAGAGGCAATGAAGTCTTCTCTCCGGAGCAGTCTGGATATGGTTTTGGCCACCGGCAGTAAACGGGTAGTCTTGGTTCCAGGTCGGCGGGGAGCCGACGCAGCCCAAAGGGTTGGAATCAGCCGGGAATGCATTGCCCAAATGGGTAATTTTGTTGGTTTTATGCTGGCTGAGTGTGCTGATTTAGGATTTGAAGAGGTCTTACTTTTCGGTCACATTGGCAAGCTGTTAAAAGTTGCCGGCGGTATTTTTGATACCCATAGCAAGCTGGCTGACTGCCGCCTGGAGATTGTGGGTTATCATGCCGCCCGGGCTGGGGCGAGCACTGATATCTTGAAACAGTTGGAGGAGACGGTAACCGCTGAGGCCATGATCGACATCCTGCGCACCCACCACCTTGGTGAGGTGCTAAACAAGATTTCCCAGAGTGCCAGCGCCAGAGTAACCAAACGCTTTAATCTGCCCGCGGGTACAATTCTAACGGATTGGCAGGGTTCTCCTATAGGATGGGATGAAGGAGCGGTCCGGATTGGAGGCAAGTTGGGATGGAGCCTGGAAAGATAAAGGTGGTGGGTATTGGGCCGGGATCACCAGATTATGTATTACCCCTGGTGAAACAGGCTGTTGACCAAGCCCAGTGCCTGGTAGGTGGAGAAAGAGCTTTAAAACTGTTTCCTCCAGGAGATCGCCCGTTTATGCAGATAGGCAAGGATTTGACAGCTGTCCTTGATTATATTGAGGAGAAGCGCAAAACCCACCAGGTGTGTGTACTGTTATCGGGAGACCCCTGTTTATACAGCCTGCTTCCCCTTTTAAACACACGATTTGGTGCCACCACTTTGGAAGTGATTCCAGGCATTAGTTCCCTGCAGTTAGCTCTGGCTCGGTTAGGAATGCCAATGCAAAACGTAACCTTTAGCAGCTTTCACGGAAGGAATGTAGAAAGCCTGGCCCCTCTGGATTATACCAGGCCGGTGGCACTATTGACCGATACGGCGGGCATCCGGTTAGCAGCGAAAAGACTCCTGCCTTCCCTGGGAGACAGGCGTGTCCATTTGTGCTTTTGGCTTTCTTATGCCAATGAAGATATAATTTCCTCATCCCTAGCCGAGATGGAAGACCAATCTCTTCCCGAGGGACCGGCAGTAATGATCATTTATCCTGCGGCCAAACCCATAACCCGTTTCCTGCCTGACTCTGCCTTTATCCGGGGCAGGGTTCCCATGACCAAAGAAGAAGTACGGCACCTAATGATCGCTTTAGGGGATCCCTCTCCCACTGCTGTGGTATGGGATATCGGATGCGGCACCGGCTCCATAGCTTGTGAAGCCGCCCTGCTTACTGCCGGTGGAAAAGTTTACGCGGTAGACAAAAATCCGGACGCCGTCGAATTAACCGAAAAAAATGCCGGTCGTTTTGGTTTACTCAATGTGGTGGTGAAGTTAGGAGAAGCTCCTGCCATATACGATTTTCTCCCTGAACCCGACCTGATTTTTATAGGCGGGTCAGGCCCTAACAGGGATGAAGTTATAGGGAAGGCCCTCGCTAGACTTGGACCTGGCGGCAAGCTGGTACTGACAGCCATTACCCTGGAAACTGTAGCAACAGCCCACCGGGTATTTAATCAACGGCCAGACTTGGAATGGGACGGGCGGCTGGTCTCTGCAGCACGCCTGGAGCATTTAGGAGCGTTAACCGCCCTGCAAGCCGCCAACCCGGTATTTATCTTGAGGGCAAGGAGGATAATGCCATGATTGGTACTCTATGGGGTATTGGTGTGGGGCCCGGCGCCCCAGACCTCTTAACTGTAAGGGCGGTACGAAAACTACAGGAAATTGATGTCCTTTTTGTACCGGATAGCGGAGCCAACCGTTCGGTGGCGGAACTAGCCGCCCGTCCTTACCTGCAAGAACACACCCGGGTGGAATATCTCCATCTACCCATGACCCGCGACAAAGATGAATTGAGGGCGGCGTGGACCAAAGCGGCTTGGCAAGTGTTCGGCGTATTACAAGAAAAGGATGCCGCTTTCATTACCATTGGCGATGTCAGTCTCTACAGTACATGGACCTACTTGGTGGAAGCTATCAGACAACTGGATTCGGCGGTAAAAATCCGTTTAATTCCTGGTGTTCCATCCTTTTCTGCCGCTGCTGCAGCCGCAGGTTTACCCCTGGTAACAGGTAAGCGAAACCTGAAGATCTTGCCCTATCCCGAAAATACCCTAGCCCTTGCGGAGGCTTTGCAGGATCCCGGTGCCATTGTGTTGCTTAAGCCGGCAAAGGACCTAAACACATTAAAGGAACTTTTACGCCAACGGGGAAGGCTGAACAATGCCACCCGAGTAACCCGATGTGGCCTTCCCGAGCAGGTTATTGAACCACTGGCGGAATGTGGTGCCGGGGAATACCTGTCAGTTATCCTGATACCCGAGGAGGGTGATTTATGAATGAGATTAAAGGTGGAAAGATCTATTTTATCGGCGCCGGGCCTGGGGATCCAGAGTTAATTACCGTTAAGGGTCAACGCATCCTTCAGGCCGCCCATACCGTTGTTTACGCCGGGTCGCTGATTAATCCCGCAATTTTGGGATGGGCCTCTCCCCGGTGCGAGATCTACGACAGCGCTAGCTTGAACCTGGAGGAAATCATCGATATTTTGGCTCGAGCAGCCCGTAGGGGAGACATAGTAGCCAGGTTACATACCGGCGATCCCTCCCTATACGGAGCCATTGCCGAACAAATTCACATTCTTAATGAGTTAGGGATCCCTTGGGTAGTGATTCCAGGTGTCAGCTCTTTTACGGCAGCCGCCGCCGTCACCGGTTTGGAGTACACCTTGCCAGGCGTTTCCCAAACCCTGATTATTACCCGGCGGGGAGGACGCACGCCGGTACCCGCCAGAGAAAACCTCTCTGCCCTGGCCATGCACCAGGCTTCCTTGTGCCTGTTTCTCAGTTCCCACATGTTACAAGCGGCCGCAGAGGAATTGATGGCCAGTTACCCCCCTACCACACCCGCCCGTATTGTATACCGGGCCTCCTGGCCAGATCAAAAAGTCATTGACGGCACTTTGCATGATATTGCAGCCAAGGCCATGTCAGCAGGTATCCATAAAACCGCCTTGCTTTTGGTTGGGGAAGTCTTGCGGCAAAAAGGCAACCTTTCTCGCCTTTACAGCCCGGAGTTCAAACATGGGTACAGGGGTGACCGGGAGTGAAAGCGGTTGTATACTTACGCCCTGAAGCCAGGGAGTTAGCAGAAAAAATAGCTTCGGGTCTGTCGGCAGATCTTTTCCCGCACCAGGGCGATTTAGCCGGCCTGTTCTCCCGGCTTTTTACCACCTATCAAAATATCGTGTGTATTATGGCCATGGGGATTGTGGTACGACACATTGCCCCTTTAATCAGCACCAAGGACAAGGACCCGGGGATAGTGGTGGTGGATGAAAAGGGCAACTACGTCATCAGCCTCCTTTCCGGCCACCTGGGCGGAGCCAATGATTTAGCCCGGCAAACGGCTATCCTATGCGGCGGACAGGCAGTTGTTACCACCGCTACCGATGTGTACGGGTACCCGGCCATTGACGTGGTGGCCAGAAAATATCAACTGGTGCCGGAACCTTTGCCTGCTGTAAAGGGAATAAACTCCTTGCTGTTAAGGGGCCAATGGCCCCGCGTCTATACCGACCTGCCCGAAGCCAGGGAATGGTTTGACGGTTGGCAGAGTCCCATTATATGCCTTGATCAAAGCAGCACCGTAAAAAAGGGAACCGTTGAAGGGGAAACCCCCTGGCAGGGTCCGGCGCTGTTAAGTAAAGGGGAAAGTCGCTGCGGCGGAACCACTCCAAGTACAGCCGTCTATGTTACTGATCGCATTGTGCCCGGCTTTACAGGCCTTTATCTTCGCCCCAAGCGGTTGGTCTTGGGGTTGGGGGCCAAACGGGGAATCCCAGTCCAAGCACTGATGGATTTCATTCACACCATCATGGCAGCTAACGGTCTGAGCATCAAAGGAATCCGCGCTCTGGCCACCTATGCTTTAAAACAGCATGAACCAGCCTTTGAAAAGTTGGCTAACACATGGGATGTACCCATGTACTGCTATCCCCAAGATGAACTGAACCAAACAGTCAGTGATTGGGGTCTTCAAAAATCCGGTTTTGTAAGGGAAAAAACGGGGGTGAACGGGGTATGCGAGCCAGCAGCAGTACGAGCAGCCATGAACTTGGCACAGGGCAAAGGGGTAAAATTGCTGATGCCAAAAACTACTGCGGAAGGGATGAGCATGGCGGTGGCCACCTGGCTGTAATTGGTCTCGGTCCCGGCGGTACAGGGGATTTGACCTTTAGGGCCAAGGAGCTTTTAACTGCAGCGGAAGTGGTAATTGGCTACAGTACCTATATCAACCTGGTGGAACATCTGCTGCAGGACAAGGAAGTTATTGAGGGTAGTATGTATGGGGAAATCCAACGCTGTCAACTGGCCATCCAGCGGGCATCCCAGGGCCAGCGGGTTGCCCTTGTGAGCAGCGGAGACCCTGGCATTTACGGCATGGCGGGACCGGTACTGGAACTGGCTCCCTCGCCTCCCTTTGCAGTGGAAATCGTACCCGGTGTTTCGGCAGCCCAAAAAGCCGCTGCTCTCCTGGGGGCCCCGCTCATGAATGACTTTGCCGTAATCAGTTTGAGTGACCTGTTGACACCCTGGGAAGTAATTGAAAAAAGAATCGCTGCCGCTGCCATGGGGGACTTTACCATTGCCCTTTACAACCCCAAAAGCCAGCGTCGTACCCACCAGATCGAAAGGGCCCGGAAAATTATTCTCCAATACCGGGACGGATCCACCCCTGTGGGCATCGTGCGGGCTGCCGGCCGTCCGGAAGAATCCATCCATCTCGCCAGTCTGGCTGATTTCACCACAAGGGAAATAGACATGGTGTCCGTTGTAATTATTGGCTGCTCCCAAACTAGGACTTTGGGACGATATTTGGTTACCTTACGGGGGTACGATAGCCGTGGGTAAAGTGCTAGTTTTAGCCGGAACCGGGGAAGGCAGGGAAATTGCCAATCGGCTGGTGGATACTGGTATGGAGGTTGTGGTATCCACCCTCACCGGCTACGGTAGTACCCTCTTGCCCAAAAATTGCGTCCGGTTGACAGGTCCTTTAGAACCTGATTCCCTGACAGATATTTTATCCCATGGTGTCACAGCGGTAGTCGATGCCACCCATCCCTATGCCTTCCGTATCACCAGCCTAACCCAAGAGGCGACCGCGCGACTGGGCATCCCCTACTTTCGTTACAGCCGGCCCCGGACCGAGCTGCCTTCCGATAATATGATATTTTACGAAACCGATCTTGAAGGTTGTTGCCGCAGGGCCTTTACCCTGGGAAGGGTGGTTTTTAGTACCCTGGGGGTGAAAAGCCTACCTGTTCTGGTGCAGGAAGCCAGACAGGCCAGCGGCAGGGTAATTGCTCGGATCCTCCCTGATCAAGGTTCTTTAGCCATATGTCTTAACCTAGGTCTAAAGCCCAGCGAAATTATTGCCATGGAAGGCCCTTTTTCCCAAACCCTTAACCGGGAGCTTCTTCTCCACTTCCAATGTGATTGCCTGATTACCAAAGACAGTGGCCATAGGGGTGGCACTCTGACCAAGATTCAGGCGGCGCGGGAGCTGGGACTGCCGGTAGTGGTGTATTGGCGGGAGCCGGAAACCGGACCTTCGGTTTATAGTGATATCAACGCCCTGCTGGAAGCCATTATGGAAAGAACAAGGAGGAAAAACCGATGACAGCAGCAATTATTTTGGGCCATGGCAGCCGCGCCCCCCAGGCCATCGCCGAAGTCTACGACCTGGCCCGGCAAGTGAAAGAAGCCGGTATTTATGACCCAGTGGAAGTCGCCTTTATGGCCAGAAGCAAGCCCTCTCTGGCGGAAAGCATTGATAAGGCCGTTACGCAAGGAGCCCGGCGGATTGTGGTTGTTCCCCTCTTCCTGACAGAGGGTATCCATGTCACTCAAGACATACCGGAAATCCTCGCCGCTGTAAAGAAACAACACCGTAATGTCGAAATTCTGTATGCCGCTAAGCTGGGGCCAGATAAACGCATTGCCGAAATATTGCTAGACCGCATCGCGGAGGCAATTGGAGCATGACCGATTATATAAAGGATCCTGAGATGATCGAAGCTATGAGCTTTCAGATAATTGAGAGCCTTTTACCGGATCTCTATTTTCCGCCAGAACAGAAAGCCGTTGTCTACCGGATGGTGCATACCTCTGGCGACCCGGATATCGCCAGGGACGTGGTGTTTAGCCCTGAAGCCATCTCTGCCGGACTACAGGCGATAGAACAGGCCAGGCCGATCCTGGTGGATACCACAATGGCCCTGGCCGGGCTGGACAAAAGCCGCCTTACCCGGTATGGCTGCTACAGTTGTTGCACCCTTAATCTGCCAGGTGTGGCGGAAGGAGCCAGGTCCAAAGGTACCACCAGGTCCATGGCCGCTATAGATCTTTTAGGTAAGGAAACAGACGGCTCAATTATTGCCATTGGTAATGCTCCCACAGCTCTTTTTCGGCTAATCGAAAGGGTCCGGCAGAACGAACTGCGTCCAGGACTAATTATTGGCCTGGCCGTCGGCTTTGTCGGTGCGGCAGAATCCAAGGAGGAGCTGTTGAAACTGAATTTGCCCCACATTACATTGAGGGGTACCCGCGGCGGCAGCACCTTGGCTGCTGCCTGCATTAACGGCCTGCTGCGCCTTGCTGAAAGGGGTATTACTAATGGCGCGTAAAATTATGCTCCAGGGTACCTCCTCTAATGTGGGCAAAAGCATCTTAACCGCCGCCCTCTGCCGTATCTTCCATCAGGACGGCTACAAAGTTGTGCCATTTAAGTCCCAAAATATGGCATTAAACTCCGCCATAGCGGTTGAAGGAGGGGAGATTGGCCGGGCCCAGGCTTTTCAAGCCCAGGCTGCCGGGCTTCAACCATCGGTACGGATGAACCCCATTTTGTTAAAACCTTCAGGTAATATGAATTCCCAGGTCATCGTACTGGGAAAAGCCATCGGGTTAAAGGGAGCCTTCCAATACCACTCGGACTTAAAGCCCGAGCTGTTGGCCATTATTCGTGACTGCCTGGATATGTTTGACCAAGACTATGAGGTGATCATCATTGAAGGTGCCGGTAGCCCGGCAGAAGTAAATCTGCGAGACACAGATATTGCTAACATGAAGGTGGCAGAGATGGCCTCTTCTCCGGTATTGTTGGTGGCTGATATTGATCGGGGAGGAGCCTTGGCGGCAATAGTAGGTACCCTGGAACTTCTGCTACCCCATGAACGGCATATGGTCAAGGGAATTATCATTAATAAATTCAGAGGCCATATCGGTCTGCTGCAGCCAGCCCTGGACTTTTTAGAAGCCAAAACTGGCATCCCCGTTCTCGGGGTCATCCCCTACCTGGATCTTCACCTGCCTGAAGAAGATTCCGTAGCCCTGGAAGCACATCGCCATTACCCGGCCGGTGATCTGGATGTAGCAGTGATCCGTCTACCCCTCATCAGTAATTTTACCGATTTCGACGCCCTAATGGGTGAACCCGATGTCAAACTAAGGTATGTGCGTAAGCCGGAAGAGTTGGGAAAACCTGACCTGCTCATAATTCCCGGCAGCAAGAATACCATTGAAGACACTCTTTTCCTTCACCACACCGGATTTACCCAAGCCATTTTAGCCCAGGAACAAACATTTATCGTTGGTATTTGCGGTGGATACCAAATCCTGGGCTGTTCGATAGCCGACCCCGCGGGGGTAGAGGCACGGATACCTAAAATCGACGGTTTGGGGTTATTACCGGTGGACACAATCTTTCAAGCCGAGAAAACCACAGTGGAAACGGAGGGAGAACTGATCAGCTCTGTATCCTATCTTGCACCGTTGCAGGGCAAGAAGGTTGCCGGCTATGAAATCCATATGGGTCAGAGCTACCCCCGGGCAGATGCCCTACCTTTAATCAAACTTACTAGAAACGGGAACGGGAACAGGATCTTGGACGGGGTGGCAAATAAGCATCGACCTGTAATCGGTACATATTTGCACGGACTTTTTGATGCCGATGACTTCAGGCGTTCGTTTTTAAATTTGATCCGGTTGCGAAAAGGATTGGAACCCATCCAGCAGGAACATAGCCATGGGGATCACATGGAAAGGGAGCTTAACCGCCTGGCTCGCGTGGTGAGGGAAAGCCTGAATCTACCGCTTTTGTACCGTATAATGGAATTGCCTTATAATGGACGTTAATTAACTCTCTTAACTCTCTGCTAAGAGGTGTTTTACTTGCCCATACCAAGGATAGTTTTGGCGGGAACCCATAGTGGGGTTGGTAAAACCACCATTGCCTCCGGCCTGATGCTGGCATACAAAAACCGGGGTTTACGGGTGCAGGGCTATAAAGTCGGACCTGATTACATCGATCCTGGTTACCACCAACTGGCTACAGGTATCCCGTCCCGCAACCTTGACCTGAAGCTGACACCCCGGGAGGTTTTGCGGGAACTGTTTACCCGATCTGCCACCAAAGCGGACTTGGCCGTCATAGAAGGTGTGATGGGACTATATGACGGCAGTGGCAGTACCACCGAGGGAAGTACTGCCGATGTGGCCAAAACCATATCCGCACCGGTAATCCTGGTGGTGGATGCCAAGGCCATGGCAGCAAGTTGTGCTGCCATGGTTAAGGGCTTTGCCGCCATGGACCCTAAACTCAACTTGGCCGGCGTTATCTTGAACCGAGTGGGTTCTGATACCCATGCCGAACTGTTACGGGAAGCCATTAAGAATTACACCGGTCTGCCTGTGCTGGGTACCGTTGGCGCTTCCCCATTAACCCTACCGGAAAGGCATCTGGGGCTCTTGCCCACGTGGGAAAACAGGGAGGCGAAGGCCATAGTTGAAGCAGCAGCAGGGATGGTGAAGGAATTGGACCTAGAGGAAATTTTACGAATAGCCTATAATGCCCCTGCAATTATTCAAAACACATCATTTTTTCCGCGGGAACCTGTCCACCGGGTTCCCATCGGCCTGGCTCTAGATCAAGCCTTTAACTTTTACTATCAAGACGGACTGGAATACCTAGAGGCCTTGGGAGCAGAACTGGTACCATTTAGCCCGCTGTCCTCTACCTGCCTGCCAAAGGGAATTGGCGGTCTTATTGTGGGAGGAGGCTTCCCGGAAATGTTTCCCCAAGAGCTATCCGACAACCGTCCCCTCTTAACAGAGATTAAAAAAGCTTACAGTGCTGGTTTACCCATTTATGCCGAGTGCGGCGGCTATATGTACCTGGCAGAAGAACTAATGGACCTGGACGGCAAATGTTTCCCCATGGTGGGATTGTTCCCCGGCAAGGCTACCATGCAACCAAGGTTGTCCGGTCTGGGGTATCGCCAAGGCATCACCCTACGGGATAGTCCCCTTGGCCCTGCCGGCACCCTGTTGTGCGGGCATGAATTCCATTATTCAACCATGACTCCCAGCCCCCAGCCTTTTCTGAAGCTGAAAGGACGGGGTAAAGAGACCTTTGACGGTTATGCCAGCAGTACTATAGCCGCTTCTTACCTACATACCCATTGGGCCGGCATAGATAAACCTGCCCGGTCTTTCTTAAGGGCCTGTTATAAATTTAGCAAAGGCCATTATAACAATTCATAGCCTCAAAATAAAAACACCCCAATAGCTAGGTTGTGACAAATTTAAAGACACCTCTCGGCATTGCCCTTGAGGTGTCTGAAAAAGTTTCTGGCAGCGTCCTA
>DDKM01000052.1:0-6961 GCA_002339345.1 Firmicutes bacterium UBA2598
GCGAATGCCGAGAGCCTATGTTAGATGCAGGAGGATGTTTGATGTTTAAGGTACTTGTCACCGCTCTGTCCTTTGGCAAATATAGCCCGGAACCCTTGACTATGTTGAAAGCGGCTGGATGCGAGGTGGTGCCCAATCCCCTTAATAGGCCCATGAAGGAGCAGGATTTATTAGCAATTATCCAAGAATTTGATGCAATTATTGTAGGAGTTGATCCCATTACCGCGCCGGTAATTGAAGCCGCTAGCAAGTTAAAGGTTATTGCCAAGCACGGGGTAGGTGTGGACAATATCGACCTGGCCGCTGCCGCTAAAGCCAAGATTTTTGTCACCAATGCCCCTCATAGCAACAGTGAAGCGGTGGCAGACCTTACCATGGGACTCATGTTAGCAGTATCCAGGCAGATACCCAAAGCTGATGCAACCACCAAAAACGGCCAGTGGCTCCGCTTTGCTGGGCCTGAGTTATATGGGAAGACGTTGGGCATCGTTGGCTTGGGCGCCATTGGCAAGCGGGTAGCCCGCCGGGCCACCGGCTTTTCCATGCATATTTTGGCTTATGATCTCAACCACGATTCCTCCTTTGCCGCCCAATACCAGGTAAAATACGTTAATCGTGACGATTTGCTCACCCAATCTGATTTTATCTCACTGCACCTGCCGTTAACCTCCGAAACCCGCGGATTTATTGGCGAAAGGGAATTACGCAGGATGAAAAATACCGCATATCTAATCAATACCGCCAGGGGTGAATTGGTTGATGATGCAATCCTTTGCCAGGCTTTGCAAGAAAGGTGGATTGCCGGAGCGGCCTTGGATGCCTTTGCCAAAGAGCCTCCAGCCCCTGATTATCCGTTATGGCAATTGGATCAGGTTGTGGTTACACCTCACATCAGCGCCTATTCCTTTGAAGCAAACCTACGGATGGGTTTAGCTGCTGCCAATAGTTTGATTGCCGTTATGGAAGGACGCCAACCCGAGAACCATGTCAATCCATGGTAAGAGCCTCCCCTCCTCCTATACCATAATCGAGAGTAGCCTCTCCTGGGGTTCGTGGTCCAAGCGGGTCCGCACTAGGCGGTTCGTCAAGATTAACGGACCACTAAGTATCTCCTAGACAGACTTACAACACCCAGCCTTGCTAGAGGTAGTCGTTGGTAAGGATACAGTTCAATATGTGGCTATTGGAGATTCTCCCGTAGCCCTTTCTTGTGTTGGCGAAAACCTGAATTTCACACTCTGGGCACCACCGAGAAATTAACCGTTTGACCGGTACTTTATGGTGTTTCTTGCGCATCCACCTGAACACCCGGTTCCAGGCATAATAATCCAGGTAAAAATTCAAGGTTGCCTTTACAGCGTCGCACCGGTAATAATTGGCCCATCCCCGTAATAATGGGTTTGGTTCCCACTGCCAAGCCCATAGCGGACTTTCAGCGCCAAGTTATCGCCCATTCTGGGCGCACCACCACAACAAGGGCTCCCCTTAACGGGCGAGGCCCTTGCCTTTTGATAGGCATAAGATATACAAATTTAACAACGGAGGTGCCGTGACATGGCCCGGATTGTAATTTATCTTGACCGGCGGCGGTTACAGTTTTTTGAACAAGGGAGGCTGGCCGGGGAGTACCCTGTGGCCATCGGCAAGCCTTCCACCCCAACGCCGCCAGGCTCCTACCATGTGGTGAGCAAACTGGTCCACCCCGGCGGTATCCTGGGCAGTCGCTGGCTGGGCCTGTCCATCCCCACCGACAGCGGTCCCTACGGCATCCATGGCACCACCATGCCGTGGTCCATCGGCCATGCCGTTTCCAATGGCTGCATCCGGATGTACAACCACGATGTGGAGACCTTCTTTCCCAGGGTAAACATCGGTACACCCGTGCTGATCCACCAAACCCATCCGGGACAGTCCACACCTGGTACAGGTTACCCGGCGGGTCCGGCCGGCGGTGCCGGCCAACCCTCTGGCCCCGTCGGTAATCTAAGGACCTATGTAATCAAGTCGGGCGATACCCTATGGGCCATCTCCCGCCGGGAAGGGATTCCGCTGGACAGACTCATCACTGCCAATCCCGGGATTGTCCCGGAAAAGCTAATGCCGGGACAGGTAATTAATCTGCCTGGCTAGCCTTGATCGGGATAGGGGGCGGCAAATCGCCGCCGACCCTCCCACACCACCTGGCAAGCGGGTCATACCCATGCGGTTCATCAAGATTAACGGACCATTAAGTATCCCTTAGACAGACTAACCACACCCAATTTTGCTAGATAGTTATTGGTAAGGGTACGGCTAAGAATGGGGCTATTGGAGATTCTCCAGTAGCCCTTTTTTGGTGTTGGCATATTCCCACGCCTTAGTGCGGTTACGCTCTGCGCTCCCTGCATACCTTTGGGTTCCACCCTTTTCTTTGCAAGGAGGAAAGGTATTATCCTATAGTTTTTCCGAAACCACCTTGGCCTGGGTGAAGAGGAGCAGGTAGTCCCGGCCGCCGGCCTTGGAGTCGGTGCCGGACATGTTGAAGCCTCCGAAGGGGTGGACCCCCACCAGGGCACCGGTACACTTCCGGTTGAAATAAAGGTTACCCACGTGAAAATCCCGCCTGGCCAGTTCCAGTTTGGACCGGTCCCTGGCATAAACGGCGCCGGTCAAGCCATAATCGGTGTCATTGGCGATGGCCAGGGCATGGCTGAAGTCATCGGCCGGCAGGAAGGCCACCACCGGCCCGAAGATTTCCTCCTGGGCAATGCGGGCATGCGAGTCTACATCGGCAAATACCGTCGGATTAATGAAATAGCCGGGCAAATCCGGCCTGGTGCCGCCTGTTATCAGCCTCCCTTCCTGCTTGCCGATTTCAATGTATTCCATGATCTTCTGGCAGGCGGCGGCATCGATGACCGGCCCCACCTGGGTTGCGGCATCCCGCGCCGGACCCACCCGCAGGTCTTGGGCAAGCTCCACCACCCTTGCCAGCACCTCCCCATAAACCGGCCTTTCCACAATGGCCCGGGAACAGGCGGAACACTTCTGGCCCTGAAAACCAAAGGCGGAGGCCACAATACCCTGGGCCGCGGCTTCCAGGTCGGCGTCGGCGGATACGATGATGGCATCCTTACCCCCCATTTCCGCCACCACCCTTTTCAACCACTGCTGGCCGGGCGCCACCCGGGCAGCCAGCTGGTAAAGGTGCACCCCCACCTCCCGGGAACCGGTAAAGTTGACAAACCTGGTTCGGGGATGACCCACCAGATAATCCCCGATTTCTCCACCGCCCCCTGGCAGGTAGTTGATTACTCCCGGCGGCAAACCAGCCTCCTCCATGATCTCCACAAACTTGGCCGCAATCACCGGTGTGGCGCTGGCCGGTTTCAGCACCACGGTGTTGCCGGCCACCACCGGGGCGGCCACCGTCCCGGCCATGATGGCCAGGGGAAAATTCCAGGGTGGGATGACCACCCCCACCCCCAGGGGAATATAGGTTAACTCGTTGTCTTCGCCGGGAATCCGGGTCAGCGGCTGGGGAGCGGCCAGGCGTAGCATTTCCCTGGCGTAAAACTCCAGAAAATCGATGGCCTCGGCGGTGTCGGCATCCGCCTCCGCCCAGGATTTGCCCGCCTCCAGCACCAACCAGGCAGATAGTTCAAATTTGCGCCGCCGCATGATGGCAGCCCCCTTGAAGAGGTAGCGCGCCCGCACCTCCGGGGGTACCAACCGCCAGCCGGCAAAGGCGTTATTGGCCGCCTCCATGGCTTGTTCCGCCAGCGCCAGGTCCGCCCTGGCTACCGTTCCCACCACCACCGCCGGATCCGAGGGGTCCAGGGATTGGATAGTTTGGGTGGTATCCACCCTCTTGCCCCCGATGATCAGGGGGTAATACTTACCCAGTTCGCCGGTCACCTTGGCCAGGGCCTCCTCCATCAGCCGCCGGTTGGCCGGTAATCCGAAATCCACCAAAGATTCATTTTGGAATTCCACAAGCATGGCCGTCCCTCCCGATAAATATGGCTAATCTACACCACCGATGGTTCCACCAATAGGTCACCCCGGCTAAAGCGCTCCCATCCCAGGTGGCGGATAGGTTGGGGTGCGGTGCCGGTCAGCACCGCATCCGCCACCATTTCCGCCACGGCGGGCGCCACCATGAAACCATGGCCACTAAATCCGGCGGCGGTGTAAAAACCCTGGATGCCGCACTCTCCCAGAATGGGGTTGGCATCGGGGCTCATGTCATAGGATCCCGCCCACTGGCGTACCACCCTGATATCCTTCAAGGGAGGCAGCAGCCATGTAATTTTCCCGGCCATTTCCCTTAAGAACTGCCAGGTGGCATTCTGGTCATGGGTTTTCGGCTCATTGGGGTCACCTACCCCCATGATGAAACTGCCATGGGGGGTCTGCTGGCAATACAACCGGTGGTGAAAGGATATGACCATGGGATCCTGCAGGCGTTCCCACGGCTCCGTGACCAGCACCTGGTGCCGCTCGGGGTAAAGGGGCAGGTCCAGCCCCACCATCCGCCCGATCACTCCCCCATGGGCCCCGGTGGCATTGATGACCTGAGGTGTACTGATACTCCCCCGATCGGTAGTTATACCGGTTACCCGGCCCCTTTCCACCCGGATACCGGTCACTTCGGTATAGGTATGGATTTCTGCGCCAAGCCGCCGGGCGGCTTCGGCATAGGCCTGGGTAACGTGAAAGGGGTTGGCATGACCGTCGGTGGGACAGTAAGCGGCAGCCAGCAGCCCATGGATGTTCAGGATGGGGATGATTTCCCGCGCCTCCTGCGGGCCCACCAGCCGCACCGGCACTCCCAGCCGCTGCTGCAGGCGGATGTTTTGTTGAAACTGTTCCACCTGCCTGGAAGTATAGGCCAGCAACAGGTACCCCTTTTGCTTGAATTCAACATCCCCCCGGTAACCCAGCTCTTCGTTCATGCGTTCAAACCGGCGGACGCTCTCCCGAGCCAGGGTGATATTGATTTCCGTTCCCCACTGTTGCCGGACCCCTGCCCCACAACGGCCGGTGGCCCCGCTGGCCAGGTAATACCTCTCCAGCAGCACCACATCCCGGCAGCCCTTGCGGGCCAGATAATAGGCAATGGCACATCCAATGACACCACCGCCGATAATCACCACTCCCGCACTTTGCCGCATGCTACTCACCCCCAGCCAGCACACCCAATTTGACCGGCTTCACCGGTGGGCGGTAGGTGGCCATATCCGCCGCCCCCGGGGATTCTCCCATCACCCGGCCCAGCTCACGGGCCAGCAACTGGCGGCAGGTGCGGCCCTGGCAGGGCCCCATCCCGCACCTGGTCAGCCGTTTGATTTCCTCCATGGTGGTGACCCCCCGTTCCAGGGCCGCCCACACCTCCGCCAGGGTGACATCCTCACACCGGCAAATGTAGACCGGACCGGTTAATTGTTCATTCATTGCCCATTCCCCCCAAAACGGATATGGCGCACCGCCATGGCCAGGTCCGCGGGTACCTCCACCCAGACCACCGCCGTCCGGTCCTGGACCCGGCCGTCCTGGATCCTTTGCACGCGGCCCTCACCCAGGGCACAACCGTCCCTGCCCACCAGAGTAACCGTTGCCCCGGCCTCCGGCCGGGGTAAAAACTCATAGGGCAACCTTACCACCGCAGGGTCCCGGCTTAAATCCACCACAAAAATGGCCAGCCCCGGGCAGGCGGATACACACACACCACACCCGTTGCAGAGTTCCCAGTCAATCTCCGGCCGCTGGTTCAGGTCGACAAAGGGGGGAATGGCCCCCCGGCGGCAGGCCCAACTGCACGGATCACAGGGTATTTGCTGGAAACACTCGGCAATGGCCACCGGCCCCCTGGCCAGCCGCTCAGGGGAAGGGGTAACCGCCGCCAGGTCCGCCGGTTCAGCTACCGCATTACTGCTAAGCACCCGCCGCCACCTCCCGGGCCCGGACGGCGGCCAGTTTGGCCAACCCCTGCCGGATCCTTGCCCCTACCGGCCCGCCCCGCAGCGCCGCCAGTTCCGTCTCGGCTTCCGCCCACAAGTGTGGGTATTGGGGGGACTGAAAACCCATATCCCAGGCAGCAGCCAGACCCGCCATCCTCCCCTCCACCATGGCACTGCTGGCCTCCTCCACCCCAGCCACATCACCGGCCACGTAAATTCCCGGCACCGTTGTTTGCATCCGCCCGTCCCTTACCGGCACATGTCCCCCCAGTTCCGGGATGTAAGCCATCCGGCAGCCTGCCTGCCACAGCAGCTCTGCGGCGGGGGTAAGCCCAACTGCCAGGCACATCACATCCACCTCCAACACCCGCTCCGACCCGGGCACAATACCGCCACTGTCATCCAGCCGCCCGATGACCACTCCCGTCAGAAACCGGGTACCCAAAGCACCTACCACCGTATGCCGGGTCAGCAGGGGCACCCCCGCCCGTCGAATTTTCGACGCGTGTACCAGATAGCCACCCACCTCCCGCATGGCTTCCAGTACGGCAATCACCTCCACCCCTGCCTGTAGCAGCTGGTAGCTGACAATCAGACCGATGTTCCCTGCCCCCACCATCAGTACCCGTCTGCCGGGCAACACGCCGTAGAGGTGCAACATGGTCTGCACCGCCCCCGCGCCGTAAATGCCAGGCAGGTCGTTATTGGGAAAGGCCAGGGTTTTCTCACCCGCCCCAGTGGCGATAACCACCCGGGCGACCTGTACCGTTACCACCCTTTCCCGCTGCTGGACCAGCAACACACCGTCCTGGTACAAGCCCAGCACCGTTGCCTCCAACCACACCTCCACCCCGGCCTGCATCGCCTCTGCAGCCATGGCAGCAGCAATGTCCATCCCCCGCATGGCGGCATGCTGCCGGCGGGAGCCGAAGAACTTGTGGGTCTGTTTCAGCAATTGCCCGCCCAGCCTGGTACCCTGGTCCAGCAGCAGTACCCTGGCTCCTGCGGCGGCGGCGGCG
>DDKM01000052.1:7281-14963 GCA_002339345.1 Firmicutes bacterium UBA2598
TGGCTCCTGCGGCGGCGGCGGCGTGAGCCGCCGCCATACCGGCCGGACCTCCGCCGATAACGGCGATGTCCGGCCTGTGATCTACTTTGCCCACCGGATCTCACCCTTTCCCACCTGGGTTTCCACCTGCATGCCCTCCCGCAACGGCTCCACACAAACCCGCACATTGGGCTCCCCATTTACCACCATCAGGCAGGAGGAACACTGACCTATGGCACAATAAAAGCCCCGTGGGCGATGATCCTTGGGACTGTGGCGCAACACCCGGATGCCTGCCGCGTGTAAGGCCGCCGCCACCGTCTCTCCTTCATAGCCCGCCAGGGCCTGGCCGTCAAAATAAAAGGTCACCGGACGGCCCCTTTGAAAGGTCAATACAGGGTGTTCCGTCACCCGCATGGCTATACCACCCCCAGATTACACTCTTTGCTGCCAATCCCAAAGAACATCCGCGAATTCAATAGGCTAATCCGCCCAGAACATCCAGGGTATGTCCCGGCCAGAGAGGTTCCCTGGGCCATTCCCCCTCCCGGTAGTCGCAACCCGGCAGTTCCGGTGCGGTCCACTGCCAAACCGGGAGGCCCACCGCTTCTGCCTCTGCCAGTAAAAGGCGGTACCGCTCTCCATCCACCGTCCCGGTTAGCAGGATGCCAGCGGCTTCGCCGTGGATGGCTCTGGTGACCAGTTCCCACTGTTGTTCCGGGCAGGATACCAGTTCTGCCGGAACCACCAGCAAGGCCCGCCGCTGCCACAGACTGCCCACTGCGACCAGGGAACGCACCTGAACCACCATCTCCGCCCAGCGACCCAAACCCTGTCCCCCCGCCAGCAGCCGGCAACTGTCCTCACCTGCCTCCCGCATAAAATTCATCACCATTTCCATGGCGGCCACCTCCACCAGTTCTGCTACCTACCCAGTTTGAAATGCAAGGGATGTGCCAGGGGAATCCTTGTTTCAAAAAAAATTAGACGCCCTCCAGGGCGTCTGCATACGGTATTGAACCCTTTCCATATAAACATCAAGCACGTAACCGGTTACCTGCACTGTCTTGCGGGACCCAGTCCCCCGATGGAGACTGTTTCAAATTACCTACCGTCAGATTATTGACGCCTGGCGTTGAATATTCGGCAATCTGCTACTCCCCCAGGTACGCCCGCCGCACTTCCGGGTTGGAGGCCAGTTCCTTGGCCGGTCCGGCCAGAGCCACCTCACCGGTTTCCAGCACATAGCCCCTGTTGGCAATGGACAGGGCCATCCGGGCATTCTGCTCCACCAGTAAAATAGTGGTACCCTGACGGTTAATTTCCACAATTGTTTCAAAAATCGCCTTCACCAGCATGGGGGCTAAACCCATGGACGGTTCATCCATCAGCATCAACTGGGGTCTGGCCATCAGCGCCCGGCCCATGGCCAGCATCTGCTGCTCTCCGCCGCTCAGGGTGCCAGCCAGCTGGTTTTTCCGTTCCGCTAGGCGGGGGAATTTGGTAAAAACCCCCTCCAGGTCGGCGTTGATGCCTGTCCTGTCACGCCGCTGATAGGCCCCCAGCTCCAGGTTTTCCAGCACCGTCATCAGCGGGAACACCCGACGCCCTTCCGGCACCTGCGAAATACCCACGGCAACAATGCGGTGGGGGGGCATCCCGGCCAAGTCCTGGCCGCGGAAAAGGAGGCGGCCCCTGGTAGGGCGCAGCAGCCCGGAGATGGTGCGTAAGGTGGTGCTTTTGCCAGCCCCGTTGCCGCCAATAAGGGTGACAATTTCCCCTTCCTCCACGGTAAAGGAAATCCCGTGCAGGGCCCGAATGGCGCCATAACTGACCTCCAGGTCCTTCACGTCCAGCACTACACCACATCCTTCCCCAGGTATGCTTCAATCACTTCCGGGTTCTGCCGCACTTCCTCCGGACGGCCATCGGCGATCTTTTTGCCGTAATCCAGCACCGCTACCCGGTCGGACAGTCCCATCACAAACTTCATATCATGTTCCACCAGGAAAATGGTCACACCGGTGGCCCGGATTTCCCGGATGATTTCTACCAGTTCCATTTTCTCCTGGGGGTTCATCCCCGCCGCCGGTTCATCCAGCAGGATCAACCGGGGTTCGGCAGCCAAGGCCCGGGCAATTTCCAGCCGCCGCTGCTCACCATAGGGCAAACTTTTAGCCAGCTCCTCCCGCCGGTGCTCCAGCCGCATTATTTTTAAACAGTGCAGGGCATGGGCGGTGATATCCCGTTCCTCCACCCTCACCCAGGGCAGCCGGGTAATGGCCCCCAGGACATCCGCCCGGCGGCGGCAGTGGTTACCAACCTTGACATTGTCCAAAACCGTCAAATCCTTAAACAGCCGGATGTTCTGAAAGGTCCGGGCAATACCGCGGGCGGTAATGGCATAGGGCTTCAGCCCATCCAACCGCTGGCCGTCAAAATGAATGGTGCCAGCGGTGGGAGGATAGATACCGGTAACCAGGTTGAAAATAGTGCTCTTGCCCGCGCCGTTGGGCCCGATAAGGGAGGTAATCTCTCCTTCCCGTACCGTCAGGTTCACGGAATCCACCGCCAGCAACCCGCCGAACCTGATGGTTACATTGTCCAGTACCAGATCTGCCATGCCCTCACCCCCTTACCCCCGTCTTATCGCCACCGGCAGGACGCCGGTCTCCCGTGAGGGTACGGACGGTCCGCAGCACCAACCGCCGGAAGTTCACCCCGCCCAAAAGCCCGTTGGGGCGGAAAACCATCATCGCCACCAGCAGGGCACCGTAAAAAAGCATGCGGTAGTCCCGCAACCCCCGCAGCACTTCCGGAATGGAGGCCAGCACACCGGCCCCCAGGATAGCCCCGGGGATGCTGCCCAGCCCGCCCAGTACAACCATGTTTAAAATTTCAATGGATTTCATAAAGCCAAAATCTCCCGGGGCAATATAGGACACCCGGTGGGCGTACAGCCCGCCGCCAAGCCCCGCGAAAAAGGACCCGATGGCAAAGGCCAGGATTTTGTAGCGGGTGGTGTGAATGCCCATGGATTCGGCGGCAATCTCGTCCTCCCGGATGGCTAAAAGGGCTCGCCCGAAACGGGAATGCTGCAGCCGGTACATCACCAGCACCGCCAGCACCACCAGCAGGTAAACGTTTACCAGATTGGTTTTGATGGGAATGGGGGAAAGGCCCAGGGCTCCCCCGGTAATCTTCAGGTTATAAAAGACCACCACCATGATCTCACCAAAGCCAAGGGTGGCGATGGCCAGATAGTCACCGGTCAAACGCAGGGTGGGAAAGCCCAGCACCACTCCGAACAGTCCCGCCATAACCGCCCCCGACAGCAGGGAGGCCCAAAGGGGAAATCCAGCCTTGATGGATAATAGGGCAGCGGTATAGGCGCCAATGCTCATAAAGGCGGCGTGGCCCAGGGACAACTGGCCGGTCACTCCGGTGATCAGGTTCAGCCCCAAAGCCATGATGATGTAGATTCCCACAAAAATAAGCACCTGGGTGTAATAGGGGCTGATGAGATTATCCAGAAAGGTCATCGCCGTCACCTACACTTTCCGCTGGATTTGCCGGCCCATCAGGCCAGTGGGCCGGATGAGCAGCACCAGGATGAGAATGGTAAAGGCGATGGCATTCCGGTAGGAGGACAATCCAATGGCCACCCCCAGCATCTCCAGTACCCCCAGCAATACCCCGCCCAGCATAGCACCGGGAATGCTGCCGATCCCGCCCAGCACCGCTGCGGCAAAGGCCTTCAGGCCAGCCTGGTACCCCATCAGGGGAAACACCGCGTTGAAGTACATCCCCACCAACACACCGCCGGCGGCAGCCAGGGAGGAGCCGATGGCAAAGGTGTATGAGATGATCTGGTTGACATCAATACCCATCAGAGCTGCCGTATCATAGTCCTGGGAGGTGGCCCGCATGGCCTTGCCCACCCTGGTTTTTTGTACCAGGTAGTGCAGGCCGATCATCAACAGAGCGGATACCGCAAGAATAAATAATTGCAGGAGGGAAATTTCCGCCACACCCAGGGACAGCATCCGGTCTGGAAAGATTTTGGGAAACCTGGTTGGCTGGGCACCCCTGATCAGTAACATCAGTGAGTATAAAAATATGGATACCCCGATGGCACTAATCAGGGCTGAGAGCCTGGTGGAACGCCTGAGGGGCCGATAGGCCACCCGTTCGATCACAATCCCCATGACCATGCAGAAGGCCATCGCCCCAGCCATGGCGGCCAGCAGATTCCACTGCATGGCGGTCACCAGGTACAGCCCCACAAAGGCTCCCACCATGTAGATCTCGCCGTGGGCAAAGTTGATCAGGGTAATGATGCCGTAAACCATGGTATAACCCAGTGCAATCAGGGCATAGGTGCTGCCCAGGGTCAGCCCGTTAACCAACTGTTGGACGATCAGTTCAAAGATCATGCTGTACCTCCCTTTGGTGGGGCCGGGGCGGCTGCCGCAGCAGCCACCCCAAACCCGCCAAGGCTATTCCGTTGATTAGTTGACGGGCACCTTTTCCAGCAGCTTGAACTGTTGTCCCCGCACTTCAAGCAGGTAGACAGGACTCTTGATGGGTTCGCGGTTTTCCCGGAAGGTGGTGACACCGGATACGCCGGGGAAGTCCTTGGTCTTGGCCACTTCCGCCCGGAACACCTTGGGATCGGCGCTGTTAGCCCGTTTAATGGCCTCGGCAATGATCTTCACGGCATCATAGCCCTGGGCATGGAAGAGGTCAGGTTCCTTATTGTACTTGGCTTTGAAGGCCTCGATGAACTTGGCGGTTTCCGGGGTGGGCTGTTCGGGGGAGAAACCGGCGTAGGAAATGCTGCCCTCCACCGCCTCCTTGCCCAGCTCCCAGAAGGTAGGTGCCTGCAGACCGTCACCGCCCACCATGACAATATCCTTCATGCCCTGTTTGCGTACTTCCTGCATAATCAGGCCGCCCTCGGTGTAGTAACCGGAGAAGACGATCACCTGGGGATTTTTGGCCTTCAGGTTGGTGACCATGCCACTGAAGTCGGTATCACCGTCATTGATGTACTCTTCCACCACGATCTCTGCCCCGTATTCCTTCAGAGCCTTGCGAAAAATCTCCGAAAGCCCCACGCTGAAGTCATTGTTTTTGGAGGTGACCAGGGCTACCCGCTTCCAACCCTTGTTTTCCACGATGTACTTCATGGTAGCTGGACCGCCCACGGCATCCAGCAGGGTGTTCCGAAAGATATAGTCACCGATTTCCACCACATTGGGACCGGTGGATCCAGCGGACAGCAGCACTACCTGGTTTTGCTGGGCGATGGGAGCAGCAACCTTGGTAATCCCGGTGGTGGGGTCGCCGATGATGGCTACAACCTTATCCTTATCAATGAGCTTTTGGGTTACGTTGGCACCTTCTGTCTTGTCACCGCGATTGTCCTCTTCCACGATGACAATCTGTTTGCCCAGCACGCCGCCCGCCTTGTTGATCTCCTCAGCAGCCATCTTCATCCCTTCCAGGGTGTTAATGCCATAAACCGCCACACTACCGGTTTTGGCCCCCAGGAAACCGATTTTGATCTCCTTGGGCTCCTCCGCCTTGGGCGTGTCCGCCGGTTTGCTGCCGCCGCCACAACCTGTGACCAGGGCTGCCACCAGCAACAGCACCACAGCTAAAACCATTCCTTTTCTCTTTTGAAACATTCCCCTAAACCCCCTTAGCAAAATTTTCTCACAAGTTAAACAAACTTTACCCTTGTAATTGTAATTGACCCGTCCACCCCCCTTAAAATGGTCTTATGTCAATCTCCCTGTTGATCGCCGTCCAGGCCCAGGGCCCTCAACCGGTAATAAAGGGTACTGCGGGGAATTCCCAACAACCGGGCTGCCTCCGCCTTTTTACCTCCTGCCTCGGCCATGGCTTTCAGCACCAACTCCCGTTCGGTATGTTGCCGCAGGCCTGGCAGGGATAAGCCCGCCATCACCGGAGCTGGCGGCATGCCCCGTAAATAATCCGGCAAGTGTCGCTGTTCTGCCACCTCGCCCTCCGCCATGATGACCAGATGCTCAATTACATTGCGCAGTTCCCGCACATTACCCGGCCAGTGATGGCTTAGCAGCAGGGCCATCACTTCTGGCGACACCCCCTGGACATGCCGCTGGTACAGGCCCGCAAATTCCTGCAAAAAGGCATAGACCAGTTCGGGAATATCGCCCTTGCGGTCCCGCAGAGGCGGTATTTCCAGGGAAACCACATTTAGCCTGTAATAAAGGTCCTCCCGGAAGCGACCTTCCCCGATCATCCTCTCCAAATCCCGGTGGGTGGCGGCGATCACCCGCACATTCACAGCAATGGGCTGGTTACTACCCACCCTGTAAATGACCTTTTGCTGGAGGGCCCGTAGAATTTTTACTTGCAAATCTGGTGCCAACTCTCCAATCTCATCCAGGAAAAGGGTACCGCCATCCGCCGCCTCAAACTGTCCCGCCTTGCCCCGGCGGTCCGCCCCGGTAAAGGCCCCAGACACGTAACCGAAAAGTTCACTCTCAAAAAGGGTGGGAGGAATAGCGCCACAATTGATCACCACAAATGGCTTGTCCCGCCTGGCACTCTCCAGGTGGATAGCCTCGGCAAAGAGTTCCTTACCGGTACCGCTTTCCCCCCTGATTAGCACCGCCGCGCTGGTGGAGGCCACCCGCTTGGCCATCGCCACGGTATCCCGCAACCTTTGGCTGTGCCCCAGAATTTTATCAAAGGCTCCCGGCACACCGTTAATATCCCGAATTTCCCTTTCCAGTTGGCGTACCTGGGAGTTAGTGCGGGACAACTCCCGATGCAGGTTTACCAGGTCGGTGATGTCCCGCTCGGCGGATACGCTACCCACCACCCGGCCGTTCACCCAGCAAGGAGTGGCATTGATCAAGACATGCTTGCCGGCACAGGGCTGGTGATAAGCGTTGCGCACCGGCTCCCCTTCCCGCAGCACCCGGGTGACCACCAAATGCTGAAAATATTCATGGATGGGACGCCCCAGGATTTCCTGGGCGCCGATGGCATACATTTCCTCCGCCCGGCGGTTCCAGCCCACTACTTGATGGCTGTCATCAATTACCGTTACCGCCTCCTGCACCGTATCCAGCACCGTGGCCAGCCGGGAATCCAGATGTTGCAGCAAATCCCACAGGTACTGGGCCAAAATGGCAGGGGTAACCACACCCACCCACCGGCCGGGTTCGCCCACCACCCCGGCGGTATTTCCCCAGGGCCAACCACTGGCCATGGCGTGGGATAGGGAAGTGCCGGGCCGCCAAATAGCCCCCACGGGGATGGATACCACCGGGAAATCCTGTCCAGGGAGGGGCTCCCGGGCAGCCAGCGAAGGTTTTTCCACCACCGCCGCCGGCATCCCTTCCCTTAACAGCAACAGGGCCGGCACATGGTCATCCATCATTTGGCGCAGTGCTGTACCGGCATCCAGGTCTGCTGTGGCCATACCGAATCGGGTGACCATCACCGCCTCAAGGCTCAAGCTTTTCAAGTGTAGTCCCATTGCCAGGGTTCCCCCCGCACCAAGGGAATTTCGCAAAACCAATCCAAGTATTTCGCTATCCGGAACGGGAATCCTTTCTAGGAGGACCGGATGCCATCTGTTAGGATATTTTTACATTGATGCATAAAAAAGCCCCGGCGAAAAGCTGGGGCGAAAGCGGCCG
>DDKM01000042.1 GCA_002339345.1 Firmicutes bacterium UBA2598
ATTCACATCATTCCGGAGGTGAAGAATCAGTGAACCTTAGCACGCCGACCCGTGAGCTGGCAGGATATCTGACCGGTCTTACCTATGACAGCCTCCCGCTCCGGGTGGTGGAAAGCGCCAAGAACTGCATCCTGGACTCCCTGGGCTGCGCCCTGGGCGGTTCCCAGGCAGGTGGGATGGTGGAGTTGGCCAGGACCATGGCCAGATATGGGGGCGAGCGGGGGGTGTCGGTATGGGGCTTGGGGGTCTGTGCCCCGGCTCCCCTGGCAGCCGTATTAAACGGCACATCTGCCCATGCCCTGGAAATGGATGATGTGCACCGGGAGGCCAAGGCCCACGCCGGGGCGGTGGTGGTACCTGCCGCGTTAACCCTTGGTGAGGACCGGAACATCTCTGGCAGGGAATTAATTCTGGCTGTCGTTGCCGGTTACGAGACCATGTTGCGCATCGGGGCCGGCATCGGCGCCGCCTCCCACCGGCTGAAGGGCTGGCACGCCACCGGTACCTGCGGCACCTTCGGGGCGGCAGCGGCGGCAGGGAAGATTCTCGGTTTGGACAATGAAGGACTAACTTGGGCCCTGGGCCTGGCCGGCACCCAGTCCTTTGGACTGTGGGCCTTTACCGCCGACGGGGCGGGGAATAAAAAGTTTCACGCCGGCCGGGCAGCGGAAAGCGGAATTTTGGCGGCCATCCTGGCGGAGGGAGGGATGAGCGGTCCCGCCCACATCCTGGATGCCAAAGACGGCGGGTTGTTTGCCGCCACATCCGATGAGTATTCCCTGGAAAAGGTGACAGCGGGTCTGGGAGAGCGTTTCCTCATCACCGAGGTGAGTGTCAAACCCTATTCCTGCTGCCGCAGCATGCACCCCGGCATCGATGCCGCCCTGATGCTGCGCCGCAACCACGATATCGATCCAGCCCGCATTAACCGGATCGCCATCGGCACCTACGAGGTGGCAGTACAGCAGTGCGGTTTTACCAATAGGCCGCGAAACACCGCCGAGGCCCAATTCAGTCTTCCCTACGGGGTGGCGGTGGCGTTGACGGACGGTAGCGCCCTGCTGGACCAGTTCAGTGCACAAAGAATCAGGGATGGGAGGCTGCTGGATCTGGCCAGCCGGGTGGAACTGGCCGTTGACCCGGAATTTCACAGGCTTTATCCTGCCAGGTGGGGCTGCCGGCTGCAGGTTGAGCTGCAAGACGGCCAGATCTTGACCCAGGAAGTCCTGGCCGCCAAAGGGGATCCGGAGAACCCCCTGACTAAGGAGGAACTGCGGGATAAATTCCTTGGTCTGGCCCAGGGTGCCATCGGACAACACCAGGCTAACCTGGTGGCTGATATGATCGGGCACCTGGAGGAGATGGACACGGTGCTTCCCCTGACCGGGTTGCTCGGCGGTAAGCCCCACTGAGTCTGCACTCCTACCTGTAAGGATGAAAAAAATACACATTTGCATAAGGAGGAAAGGCATATGTATCAAATTACCCTGATTCCCGGTGACGGTATCGGTCCCGACATCGCGGCAGCCACCAAAACGGTGTTGGCGGCCACGGGTGTGAACATCCAGTGGGAGGAAAAGCTAGCCGGCGAGATTGCCCTGCAGGAAATTGGTGATCTGTTGCCGGAGGATACCCTGGCCTCTATCCGCAAGAACAAGGTGGCGTTGAAGGGTCCCCTGACCACGCCCGTCGGTACTGGCTTTCGCAGTATTAACGTGGCCTTGCGGAAGGAATTTGACCTTTACGCCAACCTGCGGCCCGCCCGCACCTACCAGGGGGTGCAGTCCCGCTATGACAACATCGATTTGGTAGTTGTGCGGGAAAACACCGAGGATCTCTACGCCGGAGTGGAGCACATGGTGGGCAAGGATGCGGCGGAGAGCATCAAGATCCTCACCCGCAAGGGCTGTGAGCGGATTGTCCGGTTCGCCTTTGACTATGCCGTGCGGGAGGGTCGCAAAAAGGTCACTGCTGTACATAAGGCCAATATCATGAAGTGCACCGACGGATTGTTCCTGGAGGTGGCACGGTATATTGCCGAGGAGTATCCCCAGATCCAGTTTGAAGACCGCATAGTGGACAACATGTGCATGCAACTGGTGCAGAAACCGGAACTGTATGATGTGATGGTCATGCCCAACCTGTATGGGGACATCCTGTCTGACCTGTGCGCCGGGCTGGTGGGCGGGCTGGGCTTGGCCCCGGGTGGCAACATCGGGGAAGGCATCGCCATCTTCGAGCCGGTGCACGGCAGTGCCCCTAAGTATGCAGGGCTGAACAAGGTCAATCCTACCGCCATGATCCTGTCCGGTGTGATGATGCTGAACTACCTTGGGGAGCAGGAAGCAGGGGCCAAGGTGGAGCGGGCACTGGCGGAAGTCATCAAGGAAGGCAAGCATGTCACCTATGACCTGGGGGGCAATGCCAGCACTTCCGAAATGGCGGATGCCATCGTGGCCAAAATGCAGGGTTAGGAGGATTACGGTGGCGGAAACACTTATTCCTATTTACATCATGGGTAAACGGTACGAGGTACCGGAAGGGCTGACCATCATGAAGGCCCTGGAGTGGGCCGGTTACCAGCTCATCCGGGGGTGTGGCTGCCGGGGCGGATTCTGCGGCGCCTGCGCCACCGTGTACCGGGTGCCCGGGGACTACCGGCTGAAGGTGGGCCTGGCCTGCCAGACCCCCATCGTACCGGATATGTACCTGACGGAACTGCCCTTTTTCCCGGCCAACAAGGCCCTTTACGACCTGGACCAGGTGGGTGACCGGGTGGATACCCTACTGGAACTGTACCCCGAAGTGGCCCGGTGCTTGGGGTGTAACACCTGTACGAAGGTGTGTCCGCAGAAGCTGAAGCCCATTGACTACATAGCAGCAGCCCTGCGGGGGGATTTCCCCCGCGCGGCGGACCTTTCCTTTGACTGTATCATGTGTGGCCTGTGCGCCGCCCGTTGTCCGGGTGAACTGGTGCCCTATAATGTCGCCCTTTTTGTCCGCCGCTACTATTCCAAGTTGATCCGCATCAAACCACAGCACCTGAAGGACCGGGTGGCGGAGATCACTGGCGGCCAGCATGACCAGGCCCTGGCGGATATAGCTGCCATGGACGAGGAAGCCCTGAAAAAAATCTATGTGGAGCGGGATTTTGAAAAGCTCTAGAACCGGGAGGGAGTAAAGTGTCGGGTTATCCCAATGAGATGCGAGCATCCATTAAAAGGCTGGAGGCCACCCGCGCCTTCCGGTTGCAACAGGATATACCGCGGTTGACCCCGGAACAAAAAGCCCAGTTGTTGGAACAGTGCCACCCCGACTTCCGTCCGGAGGGGATGCGTCCAGTGCGGGTGGGCCCCAACAAGGGCCAACGCATGCAAAACGAGCTGGTGGATCTACTGGAAGGCTATGGACGACTGGATCCGGACAGGGTGGACTTGCAGCGGGTGGACCGGGACGTGGATGTGCTGGTGGTCGGCGGAGGAGGCGGTGGGGTTACCGCTGCCCTGCTGGCCCATGAGCACGGGGCTAGGGTGTTGTTGACTACTAAACTGCGCCTGGGGGATGCCAATACCATTATGGCGGAAGGCGGCATTGCAGCAGCCACCCAGCCCAATGATTCACCATACCGCCACTACCTGGACACCATCGGCGGCGGGCGGTTCCAGAACAAGCGGGAACTGGTCCATGCCCTGGTGCACGATGCGCCGCTGGTGGTGGAATGGTTAAAAGACCTGGGGGCCATGTTTGACACCCATCCCAACGGGGACCTGGTGGTATCCTTTGCCGGGGGGCAGTGCCGCCGGCGGGTGCATTCCTGCAAGGATTTGAGCGGCCTAGAGTTCATGCGGGTGCTGCGGGACGAGTTATACAATAAACGCATCGAAGTGCTGGAATTCAGCCCGGTGGTGGAACTGGTGCTGGATGACCACGGGCGCTGTGCCGGGGCCATCCTGCTCAACCTGGAAACAGGGGAACACACCCTGGTGCGGGCCCGGGCGGTGATTCTGGCCACCGGGGGTATCGGACGGCTACACCCCAACCAGTTCCCCACCACCAACCACTACGGGGCCACCGCCGACGGCCTGGTCATCGCTTACCGGGCGGGGGCACCCCTTTTGCACATGGACGCCATTCAGTATCATCCCACCGGGGCGGCCTGGCCGGAGCAGATGCTGGGCCAGTTGATTACCGAAGCCCTGCGGGGGAACGGGGCCCAGCTGGTCAATGTGGATGGCGACCGGTTCATTAATGAACTGGAGACAAGGGATTTAACCTCCTCGGCCATTATCCGGGAGGTGCGGGACCGCAAGAAGGGTATCCGCACACCCACAGGCATGGAAGGGGTATGGTTGGATACCGCCCTCATTGACATCCGCGGCGGGGCTGGTAAGCTGGACCGCATGTTCGCTGGCATTGTGCACCGCTTTAAGGAATATGGTATTGATGTTCATAAAGAGCCCATCCTCGTGTTCCCAACCCAGCACTACCAAAACGGCGGTGTGGAGATCGACGCCCTGGGCCGGACCAGCATCATGGGCCTGTTTGCTGCCGGCGAGGTCTCCGGCGGTGTGCAGGGCCGCAACCGCCTGGGGGGTAACTCCCTGGTGGACATCTTCGTCTTTGGCCGCCGGGCAGGCAAGGCGGCGGCGGAGTATGCCCGGGAGGCCGCACCGGCAGGTTCCCTGAGCCTGGACCATGTCCGGCGCTATCACCGGGAGTTGGCGGAGGCGGGTATTCCCAAGGGGAAATTGTCTCCCATGCTGCTTCCCGATTACACCAGGCCGGAAGTGCGGGAACGCCGCTACAGCTAGCCTTGACCCGGTAGGGAATGAAGGAGAGGATGGAGTATGCTTGTAACTGGAGACTTGATCCACAGGCAAAATACCAGGGCCCTGGCGCGGATGCTGGATGAAAACCATCCCCCAGTGGCCAGGTTTCGCCTGATTTCCACGGGGATATCCCCCAACCACTGCCTGTCGGAGGCGGGGGACATTACCGGCCAGACTGCCTGCATGGCCTGTGGCAACTGTCTGGATGCCTGTCCGGTGGTGCTGCAAAAGGCGGGGGCGGTCACTCTGCAGACCCAGCGCACCTCCCTGTACCTGGAGACACTGGTGGATAACAGTTGTATCCGTTGCTATTCCTGCATCCGGGCCTGTCCCCAGGTGGACCGGCCGCTAAAGGATTTCGCTGCTCGCCATCGCATGGTGGAAAAAGTGCTCCACTGGTGGGTGGTGGCGGTTTATATTACCCTTGCCGCCACGGGCATCGGTCTCAACCATTTCCGGGCGGAATGGTCCGATTCATTTGTGTGGCTGGTGGGTATGATTCACCGGATTGCTGCCGTGATGTTTGTGGTTTCCCCCTTTGTATTCTGGCGGTTTGATCCCGGCCATTTTAAACGCACCATGGCGGCCATTTCCAAGTGGGGACGCCAGGACTGGCGGTGGGTCGGCGATGCCTTTAGCCTGGTTTTCCGCAGGCGGCGGGATATCCAGTTGTTTCAGGGAGAGTACAGCACCGGGCAGAAGGTGTGGTACTGGGTGGTGCTGGGTGGCATGGCGGTTTTGACGGTCACCGGCATCATTAAATGGAATGCAGCAGGCCCGGCAACTAACGAACTGGTCAGCACCGGCACCTGGATTCATGCCGGGACCGCCCTGGTGATGGACCTGCTGCTGTTATTGCATATCTACCGCAAGCTGGTGGGCCGCGCCATTCGGCGGGCCATGGTGATGCGCCAGTCAGCCTTAAAAGTGAGTGAGAACCAGGAGTTAGGATTAGCCAATGAAGAACTACCAGGGAATCATATCCTAAAAAAATTCCTGCCACGGGCCAAGGAGGGGTTAGGGTGACAGATCCTGTGCGGAAATACCAAGACCTAAGAGGGCAAAAGTGTGTTCAGGCTCTGCAGCGGAATGGCTTTAAGGCGCTTTATTGCCCTACCGCCAAAAGCGCACGGGAGGAAGTAATCCGACTGGCCGGACAACCGCACAGCGTGGGTTTTGGCGGTTCGGTGACGGTACGCAATCTAGGGCTGGTGGATCATTTTCGCCAAAACGGGTGCCAGGTGCTGGACATCTGGGATGAAAACCTTTCGGCCAAGGAATTGCTAAACATCCGCAGGGCCACCTTGACTTGTGATGTTTTTCTGGCCAGCGCCAATGCGGTCACCCTGGACGGCTGCATCATTAACCTGGACGGGACGGGTAACCGGGTCAGTGCTTCCATATTCGGGCCCCAAAAGATCATCCTGGTGGTCGGAGTCAACAAAATTGTGCCAGACGTGGCGACGGGCATCGCCAGAACCCGCCAGGTGGCGGCTCCCCAAAACTACATACGTAAAACCAGCCCAGCGCCATGTGCCGAAACAGGGGTATGCAACAACTGCCGTATGCCTGCCAAGGAATGCCGGGTGCTGGTTATCCTGGAAGCGGTGCCAAAGGGCACTCCCGATTACCATGTTCTGGTGGTGGGGGAAGAACTGGGTTACTAAGCAGGGGGATGGTTTTTGATGACTGTGGTGGCCCATGATGTGGAGTTGATCACTGGCGTATGTGTTATTGGGGCCGGTGCCGCAGGGCTGGTTGCCGCCCTGGCGGCTGCCCGGGAAACCGACCAGGTGCTGGTGGTATGTAAAAATAAACTAGGCAAAGGGTCTAGCACTATCCTCTCCGGTGGTGGTTTTGCCGCCGCTTCGGCGCTTTTTTCCCCTCAAGAACACCAGGCCAAAACAATGGCGGCCGGACATGGTTTAGGCGATTCCCAGCTGGTATCAAAGCTTGTTGAGGCCGCTCCTGCTGCCCTGCAAGAACTGCAGGAACAATACCAGATCCCAGTCGCAGAATACGACCCGGGCAGTTTTCGCGTCGAGCCAGTGGACGGCATGTTGCCGCCGGGCCGGGTTTTGGCCCTCAGGCTGGCCCAGGCGGTAATGCATAAGGGTATCGCCACCCTCGAGCAGGCTTTGGTTACCGGCCTTATTGTGCAGGATGGTCGCTGCCAGGGGTGCCGGGGGCTGTTGGCGGACGGTCGGACCTTTTTGGTCAAAGCTCAAGCCGTAGTTCTGTCCACAGGCGGTTGTGGCGGCCTTTTCGCCCGTACCGACAACCCGCCGGGTATCAATGGAGCCGGGTACGGACTTGCCGCCCAAGGAGGGGCCATACTCCGTGACATGGAATTCGTCCAGTTCCACCCCTTGGGGCTAGCCGATCCCAATCTGCCTTCCCAGGTGGTCTTAAGCCCTTTCCCCCCGGCTACCAGGCTTTATAATGCCAAGGGCGCCGATCTGATTGCCAGTTTGGGTGGAAATTTTACCGTGGGTAAAGCCGTCAAAACACACCGGGATCAACTGGCACGTCTGATTTGGGCTGAGGAACGGGCAGGCCGTCAGGTTTATCTGGACTTGACCGGCGCTAGCCCCAAAGAATGGGAAACCTTGCCTTCACTTCAGGCATTAGTCCGGCTGCCAGTCGACCTTAGGCGAAAACCCGTCCGGGTTTCTCCTGTAGCCCATTACTGCATGGGGGGAGTGATGGTGGATGACCATGCCAAGACCTCCATACCTGGCCTGTATGCTGCCGGGGAGGTGGCAGGGGGAGTACACGGGGCCAATCGGATGGGTGGCAATGGCTTAAGTGAATGCCTGGTATTTGGGATAGCGGCAGGTCAATGTGCAGCCAGGGAGGCTATCCTAACCAAACCCAAACCGATGCCGCCTCCATGTGCGTCAGATCTTTTCCAGCCTTTTGCGGGAAAAGCCGAGGGTGGCAATGACTTACGGAAGCTCGCCCGTGAACTGCGCCTGCTCATGTGGCAGAATATGGGACCGGTACGGGACAGGGAAGGTCTGCTCAAAGCAGGGGTTAGACTGGAAAACCTGGCCATCCAAGCTAGTCGGGTATGCCTTAACAAAGCTACCCACTTGTACCAGGCCTGGGAGTTAAAGGGAATGCTGACTACAGCCGCCATGATGGTAAAGTTTGCTTTGCGGCGGGTGGAAAGCCGGGGATCGCATTACCGGAGGGATCATCCGCAAACCAAGGACCAGTGGCAGCACAGCCAGTTTTACCACGGGCCTACGGATACCTTTGTATAATTTTTTGATAATGATTGTCAATCAAAGGATTTCCATAGCATAATTGAAAAACATGCAGTTCATGGTAAGTAATTCTAAAATGTTCGGAACATCTACAACCCTGTGCAATGACCTACCTGCAAGGGAAAAACCTATCACCCGGTAAATACCTCGTACCTATTGCATGCATAACTCCTGGTTCTAATTACACCCACATAATAGCTTCTGGCAATTAAATTCTATTTAATATTAATAACATAATAGTTTTGATAATGATAATTTTGGTACTTTTCATAAAATAATTCATATATTATAATGGCTATGTGGATATTGTATAAAATGGTGGAAGCGAATAGTCGGCATCATTCTGAGCCGTTGTGCGGTATTCGTGCTTGTACACGATGCAGAAGTAAACGGAAGCCAGGAGAGAATAAAACTCTGCTGGCTTTTTGCATTCCTACGAAACTGCAAAGGAGGTTAAACATGGAACATTACCCAACCAAAGAGCTGGCAGAATTTATTGGTAAATTGGGATTTGATGACATCCCACCTCCGGTGGCCCACCAAGTAAAACTGGCATTTTTAGACGGATTGGGATGCGGTCTTTTCGGCTTTTCCACACCCTGGGGGAGGATTGTAGCCGGACTGGCTCAGGAACGTAGCTGCCGGGCTGAAGCCACTGTCCTGGGGGCCGGGTTTAAGGGAGATCTGGAGTACACAATCCTGGCTAACGGCACCATGATCCATTCCTTTGACTTTGATGATTATCATAACGCGAAGCTACACCCTGCTTCTGCGGTGGTCCCGGCTGCCCTGGCGGTGGCTGAAAGTGAAAAGATGAGTGGCAAGGATTTGTTGACCGCCGTGGTGGCTGGGTATGAAACCATGATCCGTATCAGTCTTGGGACCGGGCCCAATGCATCCCGCCTCCGTGGTTGGCATCTGACCGGGACTTGTGGTACTTTTGGGGCTGCAGCGGCGGTTGGTAGGCTGAAAGGCCTTGATGCCGAGAAAATTCAGAGCGCTCTTGGGTTAGCGGGAACCCAATCGTCTGGCTTATGGGCTTTTAACGCCGATGGGGCGATGAGTAAACGATTTCATCCCGGTAAGGCCGGTCAATCCGGTTTACTAGCGGTGTTACTTGCGGAGCGGGGGTTTGTAGGCCCTGGACAAATTCTGGAATATCATGATGGGGGCTTCTGTCGAGCTACTTCCGATGATTTCCATCTGGACAAGATAACAGTCGGCCTGGGAGAGGACTTTGAGGCTGGAAGAGTATGTATCAAGCCCTACGCCTGCTGCGGCAGCATTCATTCCGCCATTGATGCGGCCCTCAGCATTCGCCGAAAACAGCCGTTTTCGGTAGAAGATATTGATAGTGTCAATGTTTATGGCAGCAATGTCGTCAAGGTGCAGACCGGCTGGGACTACCAACCCACCACAGTTTTACAAGCCCAGATGAGCCTCAAGTACAGTGTGGCTGTAGCCCTGGCGGAGGGGAATGCACTGGTAAGCCAGTTCACAGAGGACAAGATTAGGGATGTGGACTTGGTGAACCTAGCCGGGAGGGTGAATTTTATCGTTGCCCCCGAGTTGGATGCCCTGTATCCCCGCAAGTTCTGTAATGAGGTAGAAATAATCCTCAAAGACGGATCTCGTCAGCGTTGCCGGGTGGATGATCCTAAGGGGTCACCGTTAAACCCCATGAGCGAGGCCGAGGTTATTGAAAAGTTTACTGACCTCGCGAGCGTTGCCGGGAAGGGGGACCAAGCAACGGCAATTATAGAGCAGGTGATGCGCCTGGAGCAATTGCCGGATGTAAGAACACTGACAACCCTGCTAGCTTGAGTATGCGAAAGGGGAAGATGAAACTTTGGGCTTGACACAGGAATTTGCCGAACTTCTCTCCACCATCAGCTATGATACGCTGCCGGCAAGTGTTTTGGAGCGAACCAAATTGGCCATGCTGGACTTTCTAGGCTTAGCCGCAAGGGGCAGTAGGGTGGAATCTACCTTAGTCGTTCGGCGGTGGGTTAGTCAGGCGACAACTGGAGGACCGGCAACCGTTATTGGGACCGGGGAAAGACGCCCGGCTGAATATGCCGCCCTTTTGAACGGGGCTGCTGCGCATTCCTTAGAACTGGATGACATCCATAATGGAGCTTCCTTGCACCCGGGCGTTGTGATCTTTCCGACCGCTCTTGCTGTCGCCAGTGTGTTCCCCTGCGAAGGAAAGAAGTTTTTGGCTGCCGTGGTAGCTGGCTACGAAACCATGGCACGGCTGGGGGAGACTCTTCAGCCCCAGGTTCATTATGCGCGTGGATTTCACCCCACGGCTACCTGCGGCGTGTTTGGGGCGGCAGTGACGGCGGCAAAGATAATGGACCTTCCCGTGGCGGGTCTGGTTACAGCTATGGGTATAGCTGGGAGTCAGGCCGCTGGTTCTCATGAATACCATGCCGGAGGGGGAACATGGACGAAACGTTTTCACCCCGGTTGGGCCGCCCATAGCGGAATCATCGCCGCCGGGCTTGCGAAGGCAGGCTTCCGGGCGCCTACCACTATCCTGGAAGGCCGAGACGGTTTTCTTCACGCCTACTCCGGCGACCCTGTACCCGAACGCTTATTGGACGGGTTCGGAAAGCCTTACGCCATTATGGCAACCGGGATGAAACCCTATGCCTGTTGCCGGTATAAACAGGGAGGCATTGACGGTATTCTTGAGATTGTACGCCGGCACAACTTGAAGCCGGAGGACATCAAGAGTATTCGGGTGGGTCTGGTGGGGCCGGCGATACCGATTATTGCAGAGCCGAGCGCAGTGAAGCAAAACCCCCGGCATGTGGCCGATGCGCAGTTCAGCATGCCCTTTGGGGCCGCGGTAGCGGCGGTGTTCCGGCGCGCATCCCTCAGCGAATATACTGAAAACGTGCTCGGCGACCCGCGGGTACAAGATATGATGCAGCGAGTAACTTGTTACCATGCTCCTGATTTGGATGCAAGTTACCCTCGTTTGTGGCCGACCCGCGTGGAGATCGAGACGTTTTTCGGATTACGGGACAGTGTGCGGCTTGATACGCCCAAGGGTGATCCCGAAAATCCTCTCACTAAGGAAGAGGTAGAAGATAAATTTAGCAGTACGTGCGAAATTGTTTGGGGGCTTGAACAGCGGCGATCGATTGTGGAAACCGTTTATCGATTAGACGCGTTGGAGAATTTGGAGGATTTGCAGAGTCTACTTCATGGGCCTGATGTCTCAAACATCTAAAAGGGGGGCTGCAATTGAAGACCACGCGAGTTTTGCGGCAGAGGTTGCAACAGCCCGGTGTCATCCTGGCTCCGGGGGCCTTTAACGCCTTAATGGCCAAGGTCATTGAACAACTGGGCTTCCAAGTGGTCTATGCCACAGGGGCGGGGATCGCCAATAGTGTACTAGGGCAGCCCGATGTGGGACTGATGAGCATGGGGGAAGTCCTGGCCCAGGTGAATTATATAGTTAACGCCACTTCATTACCGGTTATTGCCGATATTGACACAGGCTATGGCAATGCTCTCAACGTCTATCGTACCGTGCGGGAATTTGAAAAGGCCGGGGTGGCAGCTCTACAGATTGAGGATCAGGTGGCGCCAAAGAAATGCGGGCACTTTCAGGGTAAGGCAGTGATTTCGACGGCCGAGATGGTACAAAAGATCAAGGCCGCCACTGATGCCAGGATTGACCCGGACCTTGTGATCATCGCCCGAACCGATGCCCGTGCCATTGACGGGATAGAAGCAGCTATTGAACGAGCCCAGATGTATATTGCTGCCGGGGCGGATGTTACTTTTGTGGAAGCTCCCGATAGTGTGGAAGAACTACGGATGATCGGGGGGGCACTCTCTTCCCTAGCGCCCCAGGTCGCCAATATGATGGAGGGCGGGGTCACTCCGCTGGTGCAGAAAAAGGACCTCGAGGCCTATGGTTTCAAAATCATTATTTATGCCAACAGTGCCTTACGGGCCGCCCTGAAACAAGTAATCCACGTCTTGGAACACCTCCGGGATGATGGTTGGACACAGGCGGTGGTAGCTGACATGGTGACGAAAAAAGAACGTGACACAATTACAGGTCTACCTGCCATCGAAGAACTCGAGAAGAAATATGCTATCCGGGAGAACGCGAAGGATGAAAATGGGGGGTTGGTTGGGTGAACAAGCGGGTGATTGAAACCAAGAAACTGGATTGTGAAGTGCTGGTCGTCGGCGGGGGAGCCGCCGCGTGTATGGCCGCGATTAGCGCCAAGGAACAGGGAGCCGATGTATTATTGGTGGATAAGGGCCAGATGGGTAAAAGCGGGTGCTCTCCCAACGCCCATGGAGGAATGGCTCTTTACCATAAGGATCCACGCGATGGGTGGCGGGTACATACCGAGGATACCCTGATGAGTGGAGGGTTTCTTAACGACCAGGAGCTTGTCCGGATTATGACCCAGGAAAGTCGCCGGTTTGTCGCTCTCCTCGAGCGTTTCGGGTGCCTGTTTGACCGGGATGAGGATGGGACCTACAGTGTCCGGAGGTTCGGCGGGCATGCCTATGCCAGGTCGGTATTCAGCGGTGACGAGACCGGCCACGAAATGATGATTGGCCTAAAGAAGGAAATGTTACGTCTTGGTGTCAGCTATATGGATGAAACTATGGCCACTCGAATCATCACTGCAGACGGCAGGGCTGTGGGGGCTGCTTGCCTGCACATTCCCACAGGTGAATTGTACTACATCCGGGCTGGTGCTGTGATTTTGGCGACCGCATGTGCCGCCGGGATCTGGCCGTCGGCTTCGGAGCGTCAACGGGGTGATGGTTTCAGCTTAGCTCTACAGGCCGGGGCTGAACTGGTGGACATGGAGTTCACTCAGTATCACCCCACCCATGCCTGGTGGCCGTTTGGAGTACGAGGTAGCGTGAGTGAAGGATTCCGGTCCGAAGGGGGGTACCTCCTGAACAGCGAAGGAGAGCGGTTTATGGAGCGCTATGACCCGGAGAAAAAGGAACTGGCTACCCGCGACAAGGTATCTGTTTGCATTTATAAAGAGATCAGGGCCGGCCGCGGGGCGGCTCATGGAGGGATCTATGCCTCTGTTGCCCACCTGCCCTCAAAGTATGTTGAAGAACGGCTCCGGGTTATTTTCCGGAAATACATGAGTTACGGCTATGATATCCGCAAGGAACCCATTGAGGTCCGTCCCCGCCCGCATTATTCCAACGGGGGTGTCAAGACCAACACGAAGTGCCAAACAAGGATACCGGGACTTTATGCGGCCGGCGCGGTAACCGGTGGAGTGCACGGGGCCAACCGTCTAGGTTCAAATGCGCTGGTGGACATTCTCGTTTTTGGTGATATTGCCGGACGTGAAGCTGCTCTGGAGGTTGCTGCCCACCGTAAGAAGCCACCCTTTAACGAAAGCATGTTTGGAGAAGAAGTTGATCGCATTTCGGGCCTCATGGCACGCCGCCCGGATGACCCCATCACTACACCTCCTTTACGGCGTAAACACATTGAGATGATGGATAAATACATGGGCGTTTTGCGGACGGAAGAAGGCATGCGTATTATGCAGGAGGAGGTCGCCAGGGCCAAAGAAAAAGACCTCCCCCGATTGATAGTTAAGAACCAATCCAAGGTGTACAACTACGAATTGAGGGATGCCCTGGAAATGTTCTTCCGGATCGATGTGGAAGAGATGGCGATTACCGCCGCTTTAATGCGTACGGAAAGTCGGGGAGGACATTATCGGGAGGACTACCCGGTACGTAATGATAAGGAATGGCTAAAAAACATCATCTTCCGCAAAAAAAATGGTGAATTGCTCTTTGAACTGCGCGATGTAGCCATGCCTATTGTCAAGTTGAGCGATTTGCCTGAATACGCAAACTCTGATTCACCGTGGCATTAAGGAGGGGAAAAGCGTGACTTGCTATTTGCCACCTATTGATAAGCCCGACGCCATCTACAACATTCAAATATTGCGTTTTGATCCTGAAAAAGACCGTTATCCACACTGGGAATCCTATCAGGTTCCTTTTGTAAGAACCATGACTGTTATTGAGGCCTTAGAGTACTTATGGGATCAGGGAGAGTATATTGCTTTTCGGTCCAACTGCCGCGAGTTTACCTGCGGCTCATGCGCCATGGAGATCAACGGCAAACCCGCGCTGGCCTGCGACACGCTTCTCGAGGACGGGATGCGTATTGAACCACTCAGCCGCTTCCCTGTGATTAAAGACTTGGTAGTAGATACTTCAACCGTGCCTGAACGATTCAAGGCCTTGAAGCTGTGGCCGGAATGTAAGCACCGTGAGCCGGCCACCAAGGATAGCCCGCCCTTGCCGGCAGCCAAGAGTGCCATTGAACACTACCGGGAGACCTATTCACGGTGCATTGAGTGCTATTCATGTTTGGATGCATGCCCGCAATCCGATAGCGACGAGTCGCCCTACTTCGGGCCGCTTTACATGTTGCAGTTAGCCAGGGTGATGGAGCACCCGTTAGATGAAAAGGACCGGGTAGCTCAGGCTGCTGAGGCCGGTATTTCGCACTGCATCAATTGTTATGAATGCGCAAATGTCTGTCCCATGAATCTCAGCCCGGCTACTATTGTAAATGAACTTAGATCAAAAACCATCCGCAGGCTAGATCTGCTCTTCGGTAGGCGACGGAAGGAGGTGGGGTAAAGGTGGGCGATGTTACTCGTTCCCGCAAAAAGGTTACTCAAAGGTTTTTGGAAAGAACCTTTAGAGGGCGCCCCATGGGTATTGGCTCCTATGTCTGGATGTTTCAAAGGTTAACTGGTCTTGTGTTGGCCTTTTATCTGGGCTTGCACCTGCTAGTACTGGGTTCAGCCTTAAAAGGTGGGGCTAGCTTCAACCAGGTGATGGCGATGCTGGAAACACCTTGGATTAAGGTGCTAGAAACCGCTCTTGTATGGGTCGCTCTTTTTCATACGGCTAATGGTATCCGGTTGGTGTTGCTTGATTTGGTGCCATCTTTGAACCAACGTTCTTTAGCCTACGGGGCGCTAGTGGTGACCATTGTCTTGGGAGCGATGGGCACATCTTTCATGTGGTAGTTAACAGGATTGGAGGGATAAAACGATGGCAATATCCGAAACGCGGCTTATGCGCGGTACACCTGCTGCCCAGGCGGGGATTTTGAGTTGGCTCATGCAGCGTGTGACCGGGGCTTTTTTAGTGGTTTTCTTGCTGGCCCACCTGTGGGTAGTTCATGCCATGACCAGTGGGAGTTATGAAGCGGGTGAAATTGCTAGCCGCTTGCAGGGTGGGTGGTGGTTTCGCGCCTTAGATATCGGTTTGCTGGTTTTAGGCCTCTACCATGCCATAAATGGGGTATTGCGCGTGGCAGTAGAAGTTGGGCGCATCAAAGAGGGAACTTACTGGCTACTACTTAGTGTAGCTTGGGGCCTAGGCTTGGTGATGTTATACTATGGAGTCATGGTTTTTAACGCCCTGCTAGGGTAAAGGGGAAGGGGGTATTAAGGGAAAATATAAGAATCCCGAATATTTAGCAAATAAACTGAAAGGGGAGTATCACCCATGCAAAGGAAGATACCGTGCGTTGTAATGCGGGGAGGAACCAGTCGTGCGCTGTTCTTCAAGGAAGAAGATCTTCCAAAGGATCAGCGGATTCGTGAGCAGGTGATTATGACGGCTTTCGGTAGTCCTGACCCGAACGGGCGCCAGATTAACGGGTTGGGAGGGGCGACCTCGACTACCAGCAAAGTGGCTATTATTAGCCGCCGCGAGGGCGAGCCTAATACAGTCAATTACACCTTCGGCCAGGTGAGTGTAACGGATCCCTTAATCGACTACAAGGGTAATTGCGGCAATATCTCTTCGGCTGTTGGTCCCTTTGCCATTGACGAGGGCCTGGTGGACCGAGTTGAGGAACCTTATACCACGGTAAGTGTTTATAACACCAATACTAAGAAATACATTATTTCACGGGTCCCGGTGGAAAACGGTAAAGCTAAGGTGGAAGGCGACTTTGTGATAGCCGGGATCCCTGGCAGTGGCGCAAAGATCGCCCTGGATTTCACGGAGCCAGGCGGGGCTGTAACCGGAAAGCTCTTGCCCACCGGGCAAGTGCGTGATGAATTGGAAACAGAAGGCTATGGGAAGTTCACTGTGTCCATCGTGGACGCGGCCAACCCCCTGGTTTTTGTCCGGGCTTCTGACCTAGGTATTTCCGGGGTGGAACTACCGTTGCAAGTGGACTCAAACCCCGAACTGCTAAAGAAGATCGAAAGCATTCGCGCCGCAGCAGCAGTGAAAATTGGCTTGGTTGCGAAAGCGGCGGAAGCCAGTAAAAAGAGCCCGGCAGTGCCCAAGATAGCCTTTGTTTCACCGCCGCGAGATTACCTGTGTGTTCCGGGAAACATGGTCTCTGGCACGGAAATTGACCTTGTTTCCCGAATCATGTCCATGGGTAAGCTGCACAATGCCTACGCCATTACCGGTGCCATTTGCACGGCCACTGCGGCCAAGCTAGAAGGCAGCGTGGTATGGGAAATGATCCCGGAAGAACGCCATGCCTCTAATGAAGTGCGTATTGGGCACCCCACTGGGATTGTTCCCATTGAAATTACGATGGGGATGGACGATAACGGCCGACCAACTGTCGAAAAGGGCACTGCCTTCCGCACGGCGCGCCGCCTGATGGAAGGTTTGGTACTGGTACCGGAAGCACTGTTTGAAGCCTAGGGCTAAAACAACAACTGGCCCGGGCGGTACAGATTTGTCTCCCCCGGGCCTTTTGCAATTTATACTCTGGCGAAGGATTAAACTCCTGCGCGGTAGGCAAGTAGCTACAGGGGGTGATACTACAGGTAACTGAACCTCAGCGGAAGTACCACGAGATCAGGGCTCAAAGGTGTGTCCAGGCGCTACAAAAGAAGGGGTTTCAGGCGGTTTGCGTTCAAAACGCACTAGCTGCCAACTTGCCTAGCCTCCTTTTGTAACGAGAGTCAGAGGTGAGAGGTATGTGGCTAGAGGTGCCGTTAGGCCGTAGTCAAATAGGAGCAGATTTCCCAGAAGGGACGGTATGCTTGAATGGTGGCAGCCTGCCGGTATTGAAAGACTTGGAATAAGCGATCCGCAGTGCAATGGAAACTCCTACCAGTTCTGGCCGCTTGTGTAACATGGCGGCTGGAAAGAAAAATGCCGTCATCGTCATCAACGACATCACTCGTCCCTCAGTGCTGACGCATGAAAAATACCCGCAGACCGCCATTTTTTCACACCTTTACAAGAAAATAGCGCGAAAGGTTATTTCGTTCCAACCCCTGTAAGCCCTGATATGCCTGCGTTTTAAAAGTCGTGCGTCAGCTCTGCTCGTCCCTATCCTGGTCGGGAACTCGTTTCCGCGTGTGTTGAGGAATTGACAGCAGGTGGGATACCTGAATCCCGAATCACCCTTTTAGTCGCAACGGGCAACCATCGCGCAGCCACACCCGGCGAGCTTGTCGAAATATTTGGGCCAGAATGGCCGCGTCGCCTGAAAGTGGTCAATCACGACTGCATGGCGGAAGAGGATATGGTCTATCTGGGTGAGACGCCACGGGGAGTTCCTGTGTACCTGAACCGCGTGCTCGTGGAGGCTCAGGTCAAGGTACTGACAGGGCTGATCGCCCCCACCATGCCGTCGGTCTCAGTGGCGGCCGCAAGAGCGTGATTCCCGGTGTGGCAGGCCTGGAGACTTTGCGGGTACATCACTCCCCTATCCGGCCTGATCATCCTGCTATGGGCTGGATAGAGGGTAATCCCTTTCATGAAGAGGCCTTAGCAGGGGCGCGGATGGCCAGTATTGACTTTATCGTCAACACGGTCAATGATGCCGATAACAGGGTGGTCGCTGTGGTAGCCGGGGATTTGGCGGCGGCGCATGCGGAGGGTGTCCGTTTATCCCGCCCCTTGTGGCACTGTGAAGCAGAGATGGCGGACATCGTGGTCGTCAGCCCGGGCGGGTATCCCCGGGATATCGACCTGCACCAGGCCCAGAAATCCCTTTCCGTGGCTGAAACCATCTGCCGGCCAGGAGGTACGTTGATCCTGGTGGCCGAAGCTAAAGGCGGTATCAGTAAGTTTGCATCCTGGCTGGAGGAAGCCGGTTCTCCCGCGGAGGTGGTGGAAAGGTTTCAACGGGAGGGTTATAACAGGGAAGCATCGGCCAAGGCTTATTACTACGCTAAGTCCCTTATGCAGTGGGAGATTTACCTGGTAGACCTACTCTGCTGGGGGATCGGTTGCGTTCCATGTTCCTGGTTCCTTTCCCGGATCTCCAGTCGGCGCTCGATGCCGCCCTAGCCAAACACGGCTCGGGCTCCACCGTAGCTGTTCTACCTCATGCCATGGGCGTGATCCCGGTTGCTGTGAGTTCGTAGCAAGTGCTATCTACCCGGAACAGTAAAGTAAAAAGGCTTATTCAGCCGCAATTGTGATAGCCTGTGCATCCCCTGAGAATATCATGGTTTGAAAGCAGCTAGCAGCCAGTTGCCTGCGGGTGGGTTGGTTGCTGTCTTGCTTGATAGAGAGGGGGATGCGCTTGGCATATCAAAGGTAGGTTAAGCAACCGTAACTATACTTACCTAATGGAAAGGAGCAAAAAACATGACTAAGCAGGAACTCACTCAAAAGGTAAAGGAAATGGCCCTCAATCAGTTAGATATGGTAGGGATCACCCCTTCCTCTCGCCTGGAGTGTGCACCGGAGGGCCGGCGCCCGTCTGATATACTACCCACAGCCCGTTCGGTGATAGTGGGTCTTATTCACATTCTGGATTCTGTTTGCGATGACCTGCCCTATTCCCGGTATGAGTACACCAACCAGTTCTTTATACTCAATGGAATTTTGAATGAAACCGCCAGAAAGATATGCCACTTCCTTGAAGAAGAAGGCTATCGCGCTTTGCCGATACCGGCGGCCTATCCGCGGATCAATAAACTACCCGCCGGGGTTCTGTCCCACCGGCATGCGGCGGTGGCTGCCGGGTTAGGCGAATTTGCCCTGAATAACCTACTTACAACCGAGAAGTACGGCTCGCGGGTACGGCTGGTTAGTATTGTTACCGAGGCAGATCTTGAGGCGGATGAGCCCTACAAAGCTACCTTGTGTGAGGAACGCCGCCAGACCTGCGGCTTGGCCTGTGTACGCAACTGTCCTACCGGTTCGCTAACGGCTGATAGCTATATAGATAAGCTGAAGTGTCTGCATTACCAGGAACAGATTATGCCCTGGAGTGCGGCGGAACTCAGGTGTGGCCTTTGCCTGGCTTCTTGCCCCATTGGCAAGCGGGAGTTCAAGGAGCCTGCCCAGCCGGAGAAACGGTCCGAGAAAGTCAAAGAGTTGAAAGAACTCTGGACAGGAGCAAAATGGTAAACATTTGTATCCACCGGTAAAGGTTGATGTTTATCGGATTTTGCCGTGGGGGGTGGGAATAATGGGATATGGTCTCCCGGGGATGGAATCGGTCCCGACCCTGGGGCTTAACAATTCCCCAAAACGCAGGTCAGGAGGAATTCCAATGGAAGAAAATTTGGTCAGAAAGATTTTACGCAGCCACCTGGTTGAAGGAGAAATGATCCCGGGTCAGGAGATCGGGATCCGGATTGACCAGACACTGACTCAGGATGCCAGCGGAACCATGGCTTTCTTACAGTTTGAGGCCATGGGAGTTGACAGGGTGCGCACGGAATTGTCAGTCAATTATGTAGACCATAATACTCTCCAAACTGGTTTTGAGAATGCCGATGACCACCGTTTTCTGCAGGATATGGCATCCAAATACGGAGTGAAGTTCTCGCGCCCTGGAAATGGGATTTGCCACCAGGTCCACCTGGAAAGGTTCGGGGTCCCTGGTAAGACCCTTCTTGGAGCCGACAGCCATACCCCTACCGGTGGTGGGCTTGGGATGTTGGCGATTGGTGCGGGGGGATTGGATGTGGCTATGGCTATGGGTGGGGCTCCTTTTTACCTGACCATGCCCAAAGTGATAAATGTGCGGTTACACGGTGTCCTACCCCCGTGGGTATCAGCCAAGGATGTGATCCTGGAAGTGTTGCGCCGCATCTCGGTAAAGGGTGGGATAGGAAAAATCCTGGAGTACAGTGGTGAAGGGGTGGCCTCCCTTTCGGTGCCGGAGCGCGGCACCATTACCAACATGGGGGCTGAAACAGGGGCGACAAGTTCTGTCTTCCCCAGCGACGAAGTGACCCGCGCCTTTTTGCGAGCACAGGGTCGTGAAGGCGATTGGGTACCGCTGGCTGCGGATCCCGATGCCGAGTACGACGAAGTTATCGACATCGATTTGGGTGCTCTTGTTCCCCTGGTTGCATGTCCCCACAGCCCGGATAACGTACGCCGCGTAGATGAAATAGGGAACTTGCCGGTAGACCAGGTAATGATCGGGAGTTGCACTAACTCCTCGTTTGTAGACATGATGCGCGTGGCCGCCATTCTGAAAGGCAAGGCGGTTCACCCTAGGGTTAGCTTGGTAATTGCGCCCGGTTCACGTCAAGTAATGACCATGCTAGCGGAAAACGGGGCCTTGGCGGATATGGTAGCCGCTGGGGCACGGATTCTCGAACTGGCTTGTGGCCCGTGTGTGGGGATGGGCCAGGCACCCCCGTCTGGAGGGATATCTTTAAGGACCAACAACAGGAACTTTAAAGGGCGGAGCGGTACAGCAGACGGCCAGATTTATCTGGTAAGTCCCGAAACCGCGGCAGCAAGTGCTATCGCGGGTGAATTGACCGACCCGCGCATTTTGGACACTCCACCGGTAGTAGAGTTTCCTGAGGCCTTTTCCATCAATGACAATATGGTTATCGAACCAGAATGCGATCCGAGCATTGAGGTACGTAGGGGGCCGAACATCAAACCCTTGCCCAAACGCGGCCCGATGGAGGAGAATATTACCGGACAGGTATTGATCAAGGTGGGAGATAACATCACTACCGACCACATTATGCCGGCCGGCGCAAAAATCCTTCCGTTGCGTTCCAATATCCCGGCTATTGCTGAACATGTTTTCGAACAGGTAGACCCTGAATTTGCTACTAGGGCAAAGAAAGCAGGGGGAGGATGGATAGTAGGTGGAGAAAATTACGGGCAGGGATCGAGCCGCGAGCATGCTGCTCTGGCACCCATGTACTTAGGGGTGAAGGCTGTCCTGGCCAAATCTATGGCCCGTATCCACCGGGATAACCTGGTGAATTTTGGTATACTCCCGCTTACTTTTAAGCGATCCGAAGACTACGAAACATTGGAACAAGGGGACCAGTTGGAAATAAGCTGTGCTACCGCAGCATTAAAGAATGGAGAAAGGGAACTTGTCGTATGGAATGTCACGAAAGGGCTAACTTATCCTGTTTTAGTCGGGCTGACACCGCGACAAATTAAAATCGTCCTGGCTGGTGGCCTGCTTAACACACTCAACTAGAATCAACCGGGCAGGAAAGAAACCAGGGAGCAAGGTCACACCGTCTTGCCCCTTTTCTTCCCGAGCCAAGGATGCGCCCAAAGACTGGAAGGAAGTGAGCCAACAAGTGAAAGAGGTGCGCGCGCTTTCAGCGACAGGGATGCTGGGATCAGGATTCAAGGAGGCATCATTGCGAACAGGTCTGTCTTGGGACCCTGATTTTATCGGGTGTGACGCGGGAACTACCGATTTTGGTCCCTACTATCTCGGGTCCGGAGAATCAAATTTTTCCGTAAACGCTCTAAAAAGGGACATCCGCCTCATTCTGTTGGGCGCAAGAAGCCGGAGGATACCGGCAATTATCGGGTCTGCGGGGACCGCGGGGGCAGATGTCCATCTGGAACGCATAGTGTCCCTGGTTTTCGCAATTGCCCGTGATGAGGGTTTACACTTCAGGTTGGCAGTTATTCATTCGGAACAGGATAAGGATTACCTGGTCCAGAAGTTGCACGAAAACCGCATTAAACCTCTCAGAAATGCCCCTCTATTAACAGAGGAGGTGATCCATCGGAGCACACATATTGTGGGTATGGCCGGAGCGGAGCCTTTCCAGGAAGCCCTAGATAACGGGGCGGAGGTAATCGTAGCCGGGCGCTCAAGTGACACCTCGATTTTTGCCGCTCTCCCACTTCAACAGGGGTTACCGCCGGCAGTTGTCTGGCAGGCGGCTAAGATCCTGGAGTGCGGCGCGGCCTGTGTGCGGCAAAGGAAATACCCTGATTGCCTTTTCGTCAAAATGGATCCCAAAGGATTTTCAGTTGAGCCCCCCAATCCGGAATACAGCTGCTCCCCGGTAAGCGTTGCCTCCCATAACCTTTATGAAAACGCCAATCCATATCTTTTGGTGGAACCCTCCGGCATTCTGGATACGTCAGGTTGCAGGTATGAGGCGATCAATTCCCGGGCTGTGCGTGTGACAGGCGGACGTTTTACTCCGGCAGCCACATACACTATTAAGCTGGAAGGTGCGGAACTGGCTGGCTACCAAAGCATTATTATAGGTGGTATTCGGGATTCCATGATCCTCCGTCAACTGGATTCATGGTTAAATGGGATGGAGACAGCCTTAAAAGATAGGTTCGAGGCGGTATTTGGTCCGGAAATTTCGGACAGGTATACTCTCTACTTTCGTGTATACGGTAGGGACGGAGTAATGGGCCGGCTGGAACCGCAACATCATATTGGTCACGAGGTAGGCCTGGTAATTGAAATCACCGCTGATGATCAGGCGACCGCTTCCGCCTTGGCCAAGTCCGCGGGCCACCTCGCTGTACATTATCCCATCCCGGAATGGAACGGCCTGATTACCTCTATTGCGTTTCCCTACTCACCATCGGAACTGGAACGGGGACCTGTTTACAGGTTTAACATGAATCACGTGGTAGAGCCCCATACACCGGGTGAAATGTTTAAAATAGAGTATTTCAACGTATAGGGGGAGAGAACGTGCCCACGTTGGGTGATTTGGCGAAACTGATCAGGAGCAAGAATGCGGGTCCGTTCGAATTGACCTTCGACATCATGTTCGAGGACAAAGAAAACTACGAAAGAGTGAAGCAATCCGGTAGACTTTCCCGTGAACTGCTGGCCGGCCTGTACGGTATTTCTGTTGGTGATATTTCGCTCATTGAATATGATGCCGCCAACGCTATCAAAGTCACCATCCCCAGACCGTGTATTTCTGGAGACATAGGCGACGGGGATGTGTTCGGAGGGCAGCAGTATGGGCCCTTGGTAGAAATCGAAATACCGTGAATTCTGTGCTAAAAGCCTTAGTTCTAAAACCGCTTAACACAGAACAGTACATGCCCCAGGGAGAACTATGATATCTTTGCGGAAAAACAAGTACAGGAGGGAACCTGTATGAACTGTGCAACGTGTAAGATGTACGCCTGTCGTTCCGGGCATACGGAAAAGCAACCTGAAGACTGTCCAATGGTCACTGAACCCTTGGTTTACCAGGAGGGTTGGGCAGAGTACCTAGACTATGAGGTAGGGGATATCGCCAGGGTTTCCGCCCGTACAGAGGCGGCTGGCTATGGTCAGTGGACCCGAATCCAAGAGGTTTTGGAGTTCAGCCGTCGGGCTGGTTTCCGCCGCTTGGGTTTGGCCTTTTGTTCCGGGTTACGCCAGGAGGCCCGCCAGCTCGTAGGTGTCTTTGAAGGCAATGGGAAGGCAATGGGTTTGAGGTAATTTCAGTAATGTGTAAGACAGGGGCGGGCCCAAGGAAAAGCTGGGTATTGTAGATCACGAAAAAGTAAGACCCGGGTGGTTCGAGGCCATGTGTAACTCTGTAACCCAGGCGAAGCTTCTTAACAAGGCCAAGACCGACCTCAATGTCCTGGTAGGCCTTTGCGTTGGACATGACTCTTTATTTATCAAGTTTTCCAAGGCCCCGGTTACCGTGTTGGCTGCCAAGGACCGGGTGTTGGCCCATAATCCTCTTGCTGCCCTTTACGCCGGTCACTATTTCAACAAAAAACTGATGGAACATCGCTAGAAAACACTACTTTCAGCCGCGTGAAGTCCGCATAACCTTAAAGAAGGATATTTTTACTTTACGGCGAATGTTTTAACAAAGGGGTTAGGTGCGAACTCTTCACGAGTAGGGAGCCCTAACACAACTGAGGTATATCTGCAACTGCCTGGTTTTCCTGGTCGGATTGAGTAGATAAAGCAACCAGTTGTAATCTCTTATATTGCACTGGTGTTTTTTGTTTTACGAGATGATTTTATCGTTATGTTATTGTTCAGATGTTGTTGATCTTCCTGGGAATACCCCGGGTGTACTGGTGAATGAGTTTGATGGCTTCTTCGGTAAAAATGTGGTTATGGCAGCCGGCGGTCTTTAAATGGTGCTGGATATACGCCCTGGTCTCCTCTTCGGCAAGGCCCATCAAGTGGAAGCGAATCTCGATGCGCTGGTTGATGGCCTTGAAGGCAGAAAGGCTTAAGGTTTTCAAAAGTTCCGGCTGGCCCATCAGGATCAGCGTCACTGGCCAAAAGTTCCTGCTGGGCCTTGGAGGGATAAAGCTGGCCGGGATTAATATTCTTGGTAAAGGGGGTCTGGGAAAACCCGAAGAACTGCTCATACACGGTCATCATCACCTCCATCTGTTTAATTAACGATACTGGGAAACAGCCGGGAGAACTGGGTGCCGCCCAAAGAGTGTCTTAGCCTATCTTCGTGCCGTTCCTTCAGTGCCATGAGGTAGCTATACATTAGCCCCTGTTCGGGGTCTGGCATCTGTTCTGCCCGCTTTTCCCGATTTACGTTAAGGTCCAGGGGCCGGGCGTCGGGGTAGCGTTTCTCCTGGTAGTACACCCGGATGGTTTCCAGGTCAAAGGGGTCAAGTCTTAGTACCACTTTTTTACCCGCTAAACTTGGGTCAACCTCGTAGGTATTGCCGAACAGCTTTTTCCTCGACGCTGTCCCGCAATATTTTCGTAAGGACCATTACCCGGAGCCACTGGCCGGGGATGCCGTCAAACCCACGGTACCAGAGCTAGGTGGCATCCATTCCCGGGCGCCAGCGGGACAGCTCCCGTAACAGGATTTCCGAAAGGAGTGCTAACAGCGCTATAGCCCGTCTCCCCCAGAGTTGAACATTTACCCAGGATGCCTCGTTTCGTTTCCCTACCCGGCGGGCGATCTCCCGCCAGGATAAACCGTCCTCGAACCTTAAGCGTAAGGCCTTTTCTCTTAGCCCCGTATGGAAACGCTGCCAGGGAGCGATAAAGTTGGGTAGGAGGGAAAATGTCTTGCCACAAGAGGGGCACCGGTACCTTTGGATGGGGATGCGGTAATGGTCGGCGATGGTGGTTGCCCAGCGGTAGTACACGCCATGGCGGTGAATCTTATGGCAGCCGCAATGCTGGCAGGTTCGATCTGCATCAACCTTGCCTTGCTGGAACAACGCTAAATATTGCTTAACACCCTTGACCAGGTCAAATAGGTTGATCATGACTAGTTCTTCCTAGTCGGAGGCCTCTTGGGTGTTAGCCGGCCAAGCTGAACGTGCCCAAGAGGCGCAACTTTTTCCTCCAAACAAAAAAAAGATGCACCATGCGGCATCTTTCGACCTCTACCTGATATTCCCTCTTTTGGATGGCACGTCAATTAAAGAAAAATACCCTCCTTTCCGGCGGCAGAATGTTAGAGGCTATACTTTACACAACTATGCATGATGCTGTATGATTGGGACAAATAGTTTAAACCGTAGGGGGTTTGCCTTGTTGATTGCTAATATACCGAAAACGATCCAGGAGGGATCGATGACGTGAAACGTACTATTTTCATAGCCGGGCATGCTGCACTACCTCAAGGGATGCCGGCGCGAAATGCATATGATCATTTGGCGTTGGTGGTAGAAATTGAACCGAAGTATGGGGTAATTGTCCGAGCTTCCGTGACTCTAGTTACAGAGCAAGCTGCCGACTTCGTGAGGAGGATATTAGTGGGACGGAGCTTGTTCGACGGGATTGACGAGATCATTGCAGAATTTAAAGAAACCTACCGTGGGGCAGCGCTCAATGCCCTTATCGCAGCGATGAAGGATCTCAACCGCGCATTTCTGGCTATGAACATGAAGCAAGGATAAAACTAAAATAGTGGAACTCTGTCTTAGCCGAGGTTCCCGTGTAGCAACAGGGGGAGGATTGGTTAAGAGGCCAGTGGAGGGGATATCACCAAGCTGGCTTTTTTTAATTCCTAACAAGTTTAATGTTCAAGATCCCGGAACGTGGAAAACATTGACCAATAAATGGGGAGGTGCTGGAGATGCAACTGTAGACGGAAGTGCTGGTTATCGGTAATAGCATGGCTGGACTCATGGCGGCTTGAAGTGCTAGCCAAAAGGGGGCAGAAGTAAGTTTACGTGCAATTTAGGTGCTCATTTCCAAATCTATTTGCCGGGACATGAATCAGGAAATGTAAATCTATCCATATGCCATGGTAATAGGCAAATACTTTAGCTAGAAGGAGGCCCTTATTTTGATTGCTGAAATAGGAGCTACCCAAAAACTAGCGAGATTTGCGGCAAATCTCAAATTTAATGATATTCCGCCAAAGGTTGTGACTCATGCAAAACTCTGTGTGTTGGATACCTTGGGTTGTGGGCTCTGGGGGTCGACTCTGCCCTGGACACGTAAAGTAGCCCAGCTTGCTGAAGCTGAGCATGCAGCAGAACTGTCAAGTATCTGGGGTATGCCCCTAAAGACCAGCGCTGCGTTAGCTGCTTTGGTAAACGGTACAGCGGCTCATAGCTTTGAACTTGATGACTTACACAAGGAGTCTATTGTCCACCTAGGGTCGGTGGCACTTTCGGCCGGGCTGGCAGTTGCCCAAAGGGAAGGGGGAATATCCGGAATGGATTTAATAACCGCTTTGGTAGCCGGGTATGAAGTGGGAGCCCGAGTAGGAATGGCAGCTGGGACGGCTCATTTACGGCAAGGTTTCCACCCCACAGGTACATGCGGTACTTTTGCATCGGCGGCTGCGGCCGGACGGGTTCTGGGCCTAAATTCCCAGGCAATGTTGCATGCCCTGGGTATTGCCGGAACCAGAGGTTCCGGATTGTTGGCGGCTCAGTACGGAGCGATGACCAAACGGCTGCATGCCGGGTATGCGGCGCAGAGTGGAGTCTATGGCGCAGACCTAGCAGCACAGGGATTTACCGGGGCAGAGACTATCGTGGAGGAACCTTATGGTGGGTTCCTAAGTTCAATGGCAGAAGGCGGTAATCCGCAGAAGTTAGGGGTAGATGCCGGCGCTTTCGAACTTTTGCGGGTGGGTTTTAAACCATATGCATGCTGTGGGAGCATCCATACAACCCTGGATGCCCTGTTGGATCTGATGGTTACTTACGGGTTTGCTGCTGAAGTAGTGACGAGGGTTAAAGTGATGGCAAGCGGGGTAACGGTACACCACGTTGGATGGCCCTATCGTCCAGCCGGTGTCACTGCCGCTCAGATGAACCTGGCCTATTGCGTGGCGGTCACCCTTTTGGATGGTGAATGTTTTGTGGACCAATTTGCTGATAGACGGCTGATAGACCCAGCAGTAATTGCTCTGGCAGGGCGGGTAAACGTTGAAGAAGACCCGGCCATTACCGCCCTGGGCCCCGATGCTAGACACCATGTTAAGATAGAAGTAACGCTGTCTGACGGGAGGATACTTTTTACAGAAAGGCGGCACGCAAGGGGGAGTGACTCCCACCCATTAGATGTAGAGGAAGTTCGGAGGAAGTTTCGATTGCTGGCAGGTAAAGTGCTCTCGCCGGATCAGGTCCAAGTATTGGAAGAGCGGGTCGCGCATTTGGAAGAACTCGATCCTAAAGAAATTGGTTGCCTCGTTTAAAAGTCTGCGGTCTGACAGACCCGCAGGAATGCTTCTTTTATCCTACCTGCGACCAGGAGAGGATTATTCCAATGCAAGGGAACGGGGTGGCTTTTGGCCCCATTCCCGTGGCGACACTCCCCAATAAGTATTTACAAAGCCAGAGGAAATTGCACGAGACTTCCTGGCACCGCAACAAGGAAAATGGCGGGTTAGAGCATATCACCCTCATGGGAAAAAAGAATGTTCAGTTCCTGGCCACCATTGCTGACATCTGTGACCTTTTGGATGAGATAATAGCTCACCGCAAAAGGAAGTACCGTAAGGTAGCGTAAAAAACCTCACCGGGACCGGT
>DDKM01000087.1:0-2937 GCA_002339345.1 Firmicutes bacterium UBA2598
TTTTGCTGTTAAATATTTTCTCATTATTAACCACCTCACTCTGTTACCATTGTAACATATTTTGGTTAATAATGGCTATGATTAACTATCTTTGCACAAGTATTTTGGAAGCTGTTTTAACCTCCAGTATACCCGATGCTGCTTTGTACCGGCAAAACCGGGGAAATGACGCCAAGTCTCATCCTTTTGTTGTCCCATTTTTGCCGGCACCAACCTGTCCGTTAGGGGCAATCACCCCGCCCGAGATTATCAGCTTTAACCCGTCCTCCACCGACATCTCCAGGAGAATCACTTCTTCCCTGGGCACCATCACCATCATCCCGGAGGTGGGGTTGGGGGTAGTGGGAATAAACACCGTCACCAGCTGTTTGCCGGTGTATTGTTCCACTTCCGCCGCCCCCTGGCCGGTGAGAAAGCCCAGCGCCCACACGCCTTGCCGGGGGTATTGCACCAGCGCCACCCGCTGGAAAGCGTTGCGATTTTGGATGGTAATGGCGTCCAAAACCTGTTTAACAGTGATATAGACGCTTTTTACAAGGGGAATGCGGGTGATCATGGCATCTACCAGGTCCAGAATCCGCTTGCCCAGGATGTTGGTGGCCAGCATGCCGGCTACCAGCACCAGCAACAGGGTCAGGGCAAAACCCAGGCCGGGGATGGACCGGTCCAGCAGCAACTGGATGGGGGTCGCCAGCATTCCTTCCACCAGGTTAAACAGGAATTGGATCACATAAAAGGTTACTATCAAGGGTAAGGTCACCAAAAGGCCGGTGACCAAATATGTACGCAGGCGCACTCTTTTTACCTCCTTGTTGTTTGCCGCCATACCCGTTTAGACGAGAGATCCAGCATCGCCTGTTAGACCTGGGCTGCCAAGGCTTCTGCCGTTCTGGGCAGGTGAACCACCTCCACCCACGGGGCCATGGCAAGCCAGTCGAAATCGGTGCGGTAATCCCGGGCATAGACTACTCTGCTGATCCCGGTGGAAATAATCAGTTTGGCGCACTCGGCACACGGCCGGTCGGTAACGTAAATGGTGGCGCCCCTGCGTTCCTCCGGCGTGCACTCCAGCAGGGCGTTGACCTCGGCATGGATGGTCCGGATGCAGTGGTTGCCAGCCATCAGACACCCCTCGTCAATGCAGTGGGGCAGGCCCGCCGCACTGCCGTTGTATCCCGTACCCTTGATGCGGCGATCCTTGACCACCACCGCCCCTACACTACGCCTGGGGCATGTGCTCCGGTCGGCCACTTCAAAGGCGATGTCGATAAAATAAGTATCCCAGTCTTTGCGCATTATCACACCTCCGTTCAGATTATACCATTTTGTACATATATCCAAAATCCACCGGTAAAAATTTTGTTGATAATGGCCCCAGAAAGCCGGTCCCAGAAAGCGGCAGACCCCAGCCTGTTTTGCAGGACGGGGTCTGCACCGATGTTTCATTAGCTCTTTTTAACTCTCTTTTGGGTATGGGTGTTGCTTACTCGTAACGCAGGCACTCGATGGGGTCCAGGGCGGCGGCCTTGACCGCCGGGTATACCCCGAAGAACAGCCCCACCGCGAAGGAAAAGGCAAAGGCTATGGCTACCGCCTCCACCGACACTATGGTGGTCCAACCGGCCATGCTGGAAATCATCAATGCGCCCAGGCGCCCCATGATAATCCCGATGGCTCCCCCCGCCACGCTGAGCAACAGGGCTTCCACCAGGAACTGGACCAGGATGTCCTGGCGGCGGGCCCCCACAGCCTTGCGGATGCCGATTTCCCTGGTCCGTTCCCGCACGGAAACCAGCATGATGTTCATGATCCCGATGCCGCCCACCACCAGGGAAATTCCCGCCACCGCTCCCAGCATCATGGTCAGGGTGCGGGTCATGGTGTTCATGGTGGAAAGCACCTGGTCCTGGCTGAATACCCTGATGGCATTTTCCCGGCCGAATTTTTGCTGGAACACCGCCTGCAGGTGGGCGACGGCCAGGGACGCGGACTGTTCATCCTGCACCTGCAGGTAGTAGTTGTTGACATTGGTCCTCTGTAGCAGGCGCTGGGCGGTGGAAACGGGTATCAGCACCACATCGTCGGGATCCTGCCCCATGGTGGCTCCCTTTTTCGCCATCACCCCGATCACCCGGTGGGGCTGGCCGTTGATGGTGATGGTCTGGCCCACGGGTGGGCGTCCCCCGAAGAGATTTTCCACCACCGTTTGACCAACCACCGCTACCCTGGCCAGGGAAGCCACATCCTGTTCGGTGATAAACCGCCCCTGGGCCAGTTCATGGTTACGTACCACGGGATAATCCGCGGTGGTTCCGTCCAGGTTGGTATCCACCACCTCCGTCTGCCACTTCAAAGTCACCGAACCGGTCACCGAGGGTACTGCCCTGATGATAGTCGGCACGCGGCGGAGTATTTCCGGCCCGTCCGCCAGCACCAACCGGTGTCCCTGGGTGGGAAAGATGGTAATCATGTTGGAACCCAGGGACTGGATTTGGCTGGTGACCTGGGCGGTGGCGCCGGAACCGACGGCCACCAGGGCGATCACCGCCGCCACACCGATGATCACGCCCAACATGGTCAACAGGGAGCGCAGCTTGTTGGTGCTGATGGCCCCCCAGGCCACGAAAATGCTGTCCAGGATGTTCACGCTCCCACCCCCTTGGCGCCGGAGGCGGCCGGTCCGGGCGGGCTATTAAGGGCCCCGTTTGTCCGGGTATCGCTGACCACCAGCCCGTCGTGCAGCCGGATGACCCGGCGGCAATGGGCGGCCACATTTTCATCATGGGTAACCAGGATCACCGTCAGGCCGCGGGCGTTCAACTCGTGGAAGATGGACAGCACCTCCTGCCCGGTAACACTATCCAGCGCACCCGTTGGCTCATCCCCCAGGATGATCACCGGCTGGCCGGCCAGCGCCCGGGCGATGGCCACCCGCTG
>DDKM01000087.1:3248-16830 GCA_002339345.1 Firmicutes bacterium UBA2598
ATGGCCACCCGCTGCTGCTGGCCGCCGGAAAGCTCTGTCGGACGGTGGTCCATCCGGTCGGCCAGCCCCACGGCACACAGGGCCTCCTCGGCAGCCTGGCGCCGCTGTTTACGGCTGTAGCCCCCCCGGTAGATGAGGGGCAACTCCACATTCTGCCTGGCGGTCAGCCGGGGCAGCAGGTTAAAGGTTTGAAAGATAAAACCGATGTGTTGGTTGCGGATCTTCGCCAGCTGGCTGTCGTTTTGGTTGCCCACGTCATGGCCTTGCAGGTGGTAAGACCCGGCGGTGGGACGATCCAAGCAACCAAGAATGTTCATCAGGGTGGATTTGCCGGAGCCGGAAGGGCCCATGATGGCCACGAATTCCCCGGCGGCGAGCTCCAGGCTCACCCCCCGCAGGGCATGGACCTGGACCTTGCCCATCTGGTAGATCTTGGTGACATTATCGACGACCACCACCGCTAAAGCCCCCTCCCTGGAAACTGCCACCTCCGCCAACCGGCATCCGCATTCCTGGAATTCCCATAGGCATTTGCGAAGCTCCGCTGCCTGAGGTAGTGGTTAAACTGACCACCACGATCTCCTCACCTTCCACCAGGCCGGAAAGGATCTCCACCACCTCGGGTGTGGTCAGTCCCACCTGGACAGGACGCATCTGGGGTGCTCCATCCACCATCACGGTGACCAAGCTACGCTGGCCGCGGGTAGTCACCCCTTCGGCAGGGACCAACAGGACATTGTCCTTGCGTTCCACCAGGATGGTGACATCGGCGCTCATGCCGGGCAACACGTCTGCAGCATCGAAGACGGCGATGGTCACCGGATAGGTGGTGACCCCGGACTGGGAAACACCCTCCATGGCGATGGAGGTCACCTCACCGCGAAACTGCCGCCCCGGCAAGGCGCTGAAGGTGACACTGGCAACCTGGCCGAGCTTCACCTTGGCGATGTCCAGTTCATCCACATTGACGGTCACCTGCAGTCCACCCGGGTCGGAAATCACCAACAGCGGGGCGCCCTTGTTTACCTGGTCACCCTCTTTGGCTTGCACCGAGATAATGGTGCCGGTGACCGGGGCATTAATGGTGAGGCTTTCCACTTCAGCCCGCCTGGTGGCTACGGTCAGTTCGGCCTGCTGTACCTTCAACCGCTGTACCGTCACTTGGGTATCGGAGGCCTTCAGTTCCGGCCGCCGGAGTTTTTCCAGATCGTTTTTGGCTGCGGCCAGGTCATTTTGGGTCTGGGCAATCTGCAAGCGCAGCTCGGCGTCATCCAGGTAGGCTAAAACCTGGTTTTCCGGCACCCGATCCCCTTCAGCCACCAGCACCTCCCGTACGGTACCGGCCACCCGCGCCCGCACCTCGCCGGGCACGTACAGCTTCTCCAGGTTGTTGCGGGCCACCTCCACGTCCAGTTCGGCCTGGCGGATTTGTTTTTCCAGGGTGGCTCCGTCAATCACCGCCAGCACCTGCCCGGCCCGGACTACATCCCCTTCTTTCACCGCCACAGACCGTACAGTGCCAGCCACTTTGGCGCTGATGTCGGTGGTGCTGTAAAGCTTGGCCAGGTTGTTTTCCGCAACCTCCAGGTCGATGCGGGCCTGGCGGATCTGGTTTTCCAGGGTAGTGCCATCCATGCGGACAAGGGGTTGACCTGCAACAACACTGTCACCGTTATTGACCAGCACCTCCGCCACCTCGCCGGCCAGCCGCGCCACCACCGTTTCCTGCCGCAGGGCGGTAATTGAACCAGAAAAATAAAAGGTATTAAGATCATCAACCAAGATGGCGGCCGTACCGGTCATTCCCGGGCGGAAATCGTAGTTATTGGCTAGTGTGATCTCCACCGGGTACACCACCGTCCTACCTTCCGGTACACCGTCCACCGCCACCTTGGTCACCCACCCCGTTAGGGGCCCGGTAGACTGAATCCAGACCTCCGCCCGCTGGCCGGGCTTGACCATAGTTACCAGGTGCTGACCCACCTTGACCTCAAAGGTAATCTGCCCGAAGTCGTGGATGGTGGCCACCTTGGCACCGTTGTTCAGGTTGTCGCCGGCCTTGACAGTTAAACCGCTTACCGTACCGGCAATGGGGGCGGTCAACGTCAGTTTGGCACGGTCGTTCTCCCGGGCTTGCAGGGTATCCCGGGCCTGGTCCACCCTTTTCTGGGCAATCTCCAAATCCAGGGCAGTGGCGGTGGGTAGCTTCACAGCGCCGCCGGCCGGGGTCAAGGTAAACAGCTTGGTGCCTGCCGCCACACTGTCTCCCGCCGATACCAGCCGGGAGACCACCTGACCGTCTGCCGGGGCCCGCACCGCCAGGTCATCCCGCAAGGCCACCTTTTCCGCCAGGGCCTCCTCCGCCTGCTGCAGGCGGGCGCGGGCGACAGTCACATCCCTTTCAGTGACACTGCTGCCCGTCCGGTTGCCACCCTCAATGTCCATCTGGGCCAGGAGGGCACCGGTACTGACCTGATCCCCTTTATTGATGTTCAGGGTCCGTACCGTGCCAGCTGTGGCAGCGCGGATGACATGGCGATCCAGGTTCAGTTGCTGGGTTTCCAGCTGAAGTTCCAGCTTGCGCACCTTCAATTCCGCTGCCGCCACATCCGCCTCCGACGGGTTAAGCATGCTGTCCAGGTTGGTCCTGGCGATATCCAGGTCCAGTCGGGCCTGTTCCAGCTGGGTTTTGGCGGTATCGCTGGCCAGCCTGGCCAGAACTTGGCCTGCTTGCACAGCCTGCCCCGCGGCAACCAGTATCTTATCCACCGTTCCCGCCACACCGGCCCGCACTTCCAACCGGTCCCGCAGGGTGGCGGTACCGGATCCGCTCACCGTGACCTGGATGCTGCCCCTGGTCACCGGCATGGTCACATAGGACTGGGGAGCATTAGCCTTTTCCCGCCGGGCAGCAAGGGACCGGTAGCCCTGCAGGGCCGCCCCCGCCAGGACTACCACCAAAATTACAGCGATTACCCGGCGAGCAGCCTGCCCCCCGCCCGCAAACCGGCCCCACCTCCTTTTACCCGTTTCCACCTGGTTTTGCAAAACACATCCACCCCCGTTTGAAATTATAGTCTGGCACCATGATTGTAGGGGGCAAATGCCGGAGGATTATCATGGAATTATGGGAAATTGTAAAAATAACAAGCCCCGTCAATGGGGGCTGCTGCCGGTCAAGCAGAAACTTCCTGCCGTTGTGGTATTTCCAGGTAAAAGGCCACCCCACCGTCCTCGTTGGCCGCCCAGACCCTGGCCTGCTGCAGGGCGGCAATCCGGTGGACAATGGCCAGACCCAGGCCGAAACCGCCGTTCTGGCCCTTCCAGAAGGGCTGGAACAGGGTGTCCAGTTCCGCCGGCGGGATGGGCGGCCCATCATTCCACATCCGTACCATCATGTGGACAGGCTCCCCTGGTATTATCTGCCAGGACATGGCCACCTCCACCCGGCCGGCGGCGAAACGGATTTGGTTATCCAGCAGGTTCTCCAGGGCCACACCCCACAGTTCGGGGTCCCCCTTCACCTCCGCAGGCACCAGGTTGATGGACCACTGCAACTCCGGCCGCCGCCAGCGCAATCTTTCCACGGTATCCCGAATTACCCCAGCCAGATCCACCGCTTCCTGTACAGGCTTGCGGGTGGACAGGTAATCCAATTTGGTCATGTACAAAAGATCGTGGATGCGCTTTTCCAGCCGGCTGGCCTCATCTTCAATCACCCGGACGGTACCGGGCAAATCGCCCTTGGGATAAATGCCGTCCCGGATGGACTGGGCGTAACTGGCGATAACCATCACCGGCGTTTTCAGTTCGTGGGAAATATGCTGCAAGAGGGCCTGCTGGGCCTTGTCCTGTTCCACAAGCTGTACCCGCATGCGCTCGATGGAACGGGCCAGGCGGCCGATCTCGTCGTTCTGATCCAGCCGGACAGGTTCATCCCAGTCCTTATCGGCCAGGCGTTGGACATGGTTCTCCAGGGCCACCAGGGGCCGTGAAAGATACCTGGCCAGCAAGATGGAAGGCACCCAGCTCAGCAGGAAAACAACCGCCATGATGGCCAGCAGCCGCATGAACAGGGTGCGGGCCAGGTTGGCGCCGTGGGCATCCCACATGTAGGAAACGAGGTAGGCCGGCGCGTTTGGGAGATTTACCTTGCGAATCACGTAAAGGATTTTTTCCTCCTGCACCACCATGGCATACCGCTGCACTTCCCTTTGCTGGGCCAGGGCGGTGTGCTGGAATTCCTGCACAAGGGCAAGGGGCATCCGGCCGCGCATGATCACCCGCCCGCCTTCATCCAGGAACAGGTGGTTGACCATGCGCAGGTTTCGCCGCGGTTCCCACTCCGCCGGAGGAACCCTTTCCCCCAGACGGGGGGCCGGATACTCCTCCAGCAGGGTGCTTTGGGCGGTCTCGATGGTGGCATAAATTTCCCGGACAAAAAAATTGCGGAGGGTGTAAGGAACCAGGATGAACAACACCAGGGAAATCCCCAGGATAATGCCGGTAAAAACCACCCAGATCTGGACGGCCAAGGGCAGTTTTCTCATCCCCTCACCAGCCTGTAGCCGTACCCGTAAATTGTTTCGATGCGCAGGTCCGGCATTTTTTTGCGCAGCCGCCGGATGAGGTCATCCACCACCCGGTCGGTGCCGAAATAATCCTCCCCCCATACCCGGTTGAGGATCTGGGTACGGGAGAAAGCCTGGCGCTGGTTTTGCACCAGGAACAGCAGGACTTCAAACTCCTTGAAGGTCAGGTCCACCCTTTGCCCGTTGCAGGTGACCGTTCGCCTGGTCCCATCAATTTGGTAAGGAGGATAGACATAAAGGGGTTGGGCACCGGGTATGGCAGTTTTGGTGTAGAACCTTTCCAGCAACTTACCCGCCCTGATGACCAGTTCCCGGGGCAGGAAGGGCTTGGGCAGGTAGTCGTCACTGCCCATTTCCAGCCCGATGACCCGGTCCAGGTCGGTATCCCGGGCGGAAATAAAAATTACCGGCACCGCGGGCGAAACCGCCTTGATTTCCTTGACCAGCTGAAAGCCATCGATATCCGGCAGCATGATATCCAAAATCCACAGGTGAGGGTTTTCGCCGATGGCCCGCCGGGCGTCCTCCCCGTTAAAAAAGGAGGAAACCTGCCATCCCTCCCGCTGCAGGTAGGAGGTGAGTACCTGGTTCAGGTTGACTTCATCCTCCACCAGGTGAATACACCAAGTCACCGGTGCTCCCCCTTTCCAACATTCCAAGGGGCGTGTTTGGTGGACACTGCCCTTCCATTCGGCAATCAAAGGGCGGCATACTTCATGCCACCATAATACCACAGGGCCTGTGTCCATTGTAGTGGGTATCAAGGGAACAGGGTCAGGAGGAGGATGTCGCGGCATCCATCCTTTTTTTGCAGCTCGGATTGTCACAGATCAAGACAAATTCTAAACATCTTCCCCACGAGATTTTGGCAAGTGCAGGGTATGATTAGCCTCAAGAACCGGGACACAGCTTCCGGTCAAAAAAAAGGAGGGATAAGGATGCGCAAGGGGAAACATTGGCAGTTTGTGGTCCTGCTGGTGGCAATGGGGATGTTGATGGGAGCGGTACCTGTCTTTGCCGCCGATGCCACCACCAAGGCAATGCCGTGGATGGCCCAGGGGAAAGGGTTAATGAGGGCCCAGGGGGGCATGTTGCAGGTCATCGCGGAATTTTTGGGGTTGGAACCCCAACAGGTGGTGGCCCAGCGGCAGGAAGGAAAGTCCATGGTGCAAATCGGGGAGTCGGCAGGCAAGACGGAAAAAGAGCTGGTGGAAAAGGTGGTGGCCACACGCCAGGACAGTTTGGCACAGCTGGTTAAGGAAAATAAAATAACACAGGAACAGGCCGACCAGTGCGCCACCGATATGGAGGCCAGGATCACAGCCAACTTGAACCGTACCACCACAGGTCCAGCCTGGGCCAAAGGGGATCAGGACAATAACCGGGTACGGAAGAATGTAAAAACTAAAAGAGGTTTCGGGTATCAAGGCGGCAGTGCGTCAGCCCGGTAGGCCAAACAGATAGTGGGGAGTCCCCCACTATCTGTTTTACTCCGAATTTTGCAGGAATCTACCCCTGGATAGCCAACTCAACATCTTAATACTAACCTTGACCCGCCCCTCTTCCCGGGCAATGCCCCCTTACCGCCATTGCCTGAAAACGGAAACAGGAGGAACCATCCAGTGACTGCCCACATTTTAATAATCGAAGATGAACCAAAGATCCGGGATATGGTGGCCACTTACCTGACTAGGGAAGGTTATGCCGTTACCACCGCTGCCACCGGTCCCGAAGGCTTGGAACTGGCCCGCAAGGCCAAACCCGACCTGATCGTTCTGGACATTATGCTCCCCCACCTCAGCGGGCTGGATGTTTGCCGTCAACTGGCAAAGGAATCGCAGATTCCCATGATCATGCTGACCGCCAAGGCAGAAGAGGTGGACAAACTGCTGGGACTGGAGCTGGGTGCAGACGACTATATCACCAAGCCTTTCAGCTTGCGGGAGCTGGCAGCCAGGATCCGGGTGGTTTTACGGCGGTACAACCTGGGCCGGACAGCCCAACAGGAAGAAGTGATTACCGTTAATGATCTACAGGTCAATTTTACCCGCCGGGAAGTCACCCTGGCTGGGGTCCAGGTGGACCTTACCCCCACGGAGTTTGCCCTGCTGGGTATTTTGATCCGCCACCCGGGAAGGGTGTTCAGCCGGATGCACCTCCTGGACGCGGCTCTCGGTGAGGCATACGCCGGTTACGAGCGTTCCATCGATACCCATATCAGCAATCTCCGGCGCAAGATTGAACCTGATCCGGCCAATCCCACCTATGTCCTCACGGTTTTCGGGGTGGGCTACAAGTTTCGCGCCCATTAGGGGACGGGGGAGGGATTACACCCTGTGCGCATTAGAATTAAACTGATCACCGCCATGGTCATTGTGGCGGTGACGGCCATTTCTCTGGTTGCCGTCACCACGGGACTGGCTACCAGCAAGCTGTTCGACACCTATGTATTCAAACAGGGAGAAGCCAGGGCCCTGCAATGGGCTACGGTTTTTACGGCTTACTATGCCCAAAATGGCACCTGGGAGGGAGTCCAGAAGCTGTTAAACATCCCCAGGGGCAGGGGGGGACGGGGTTCCGGCTGGCGGGAAATGGCAGAGCAAATAGTGCTGACCGATGACAAGGGCATGGTGGTGGCTGATTCCGAAGGAACGAGAATCGGCCGTTTCCTGGACAATGGCAATACGGGGAAACCGGCGCCAATTACCTGGGAAGGCCAGCGGGTAGGCTATTTGTATTACTTTAGGGGGGCCACCTATAGTTTGACCACCCTGGAAGCGGAGTTTCGCCGTTCGGTCACCAGGGCGGTGGTATGGGGAGGTTTGGGAGCTGCACTCCTGGCTGCCGGTCTGGGTATCGCCTTTTCCCATCGCCTGACCTATTCACTGCTAAGGCTGACCGATGCTGCCGGTAAACTGGCAGGCAAGGACCTGACACACCGGGTGGCAGTAACCAGTAACGATGAGATCGGTGAACTGGCCAGGGCATTTAATACCATGGCCACCAGTCTTGAACACTATGAACAGGTCCGGCAGAACCTGGTGGCCGATGTAGCCCACGAACTGCGCACCCCGCTGGCCATTCTGCGGGGCAACCTGGAATCAATCCAGGAGGGGGTAGTTGAACCCACCCCCGTGATGATGGCCTCTCTGTATGACGAGGTTTTACGGATGTCCCGGCTGGTGGCCGATTTGCAGAATTTAAGCCTGGCTGAGGCGGGTAAGCTGCCCCTGTCCCGGTCGGCAGTTGACCTGGGTGACCTGGTGGACCAGGTGCAACTCACCTTTGCTTATGAAGCTGCCGCCAGGGGAATCACCCTATCCACGGCCATACCGCCCGATTTACCGCCAGCCTATATAGACCCGGATCGCATTACCCAGGTGATGCTGAATTTGTTAAGCAACGCCCTGCGCTATACCTGCCAGGGCGGATCTGTCCACCTGGGGGCCACAGCCCAGGCGGACCACCTCCGGATCATGGTGACGGATAACGGGCCGGGAATCTCCCCGGCGGATCTCCCCCACATCTTTAACCGCTTCTACCGGGCCGATAAAACCCGGTCGCGGGCGGAAGGGGGGAGCGGCCTGGGACTGGCCATCGCCAAGGGGTTTGTGGAGGCCCATGGCGGCCGCATTTGGGCAGAAAGCCGTCCGGGTGAAGGCAGCACCTTTTACTTTACCCTGCCCAGGGCTGATCGAACGCCAGTTAATCCGTAAAGGGTGTTGCCCCCTCCGGTTACCTCCAGGACGTGGGGTGGGGTGTGAGCACAAAGAACGCCTCGCCCTGCCGGCCTCATTTGGTGCCGAACAGCCTGTCCCCGGCGTCGCCGAGGCCGGGGACGATATAGCCGTGGTCATTGAGGTGGCTGTCGATGGCCGCTGTGTAAATATCCACATCGGGGTGGGCCGCCTGGAATTTTGCAATACCCTCCGGGGCGGCAATCAGGCACATCAATTTGATATTCCGGGCACCCTTATCCTTTAACAACTGGATGGCAGCCACCGCCGACCCGCCGGTGGCCAGCATGGGATCCAGGACGATGAGATCGCGTTCCGGCACATCGGGGGGCAGCTTGCCGTAGTATTCCACCGGCTGCAGGGTGTCCGGGTCGCGGTACAGCCCGATATGTCCCACCTTGGCCGCCGGAATGAGCTTCAAGATGCCTTCCACCATACCCAGACCTGCCCGCAGGATGGGAATAATGCCAACCTTCTTGCCGGTGATAAAGCGCACCCTGGCCGGGCCGACGGGTGTGATAACTTCCCCATCTTCCAGGGGAAAATCCCTGGTTACTTCATAGGCCATCAGGGTGGACACTTCGCCCACCAGTTCCCGGAAGTCCTTGGAACCGGTGCTGGCATCCCGGATGAAGGCCAGCTTGTGCTGGATCAAGGGGTGGTCCAGCAGGTAGACATTGGACATGACAAAACCTCCTTTTACTCGGCATACAGCGGGTATTCGGTACAAAGCTCCCGGACAATGCCTGTGGCCACAGCCTTTTTATCCCTGTCGCCAGGGTGGGAAAGAACCAGGTGGATGGCTTCCGCAATCCTGGCCATGGCGGACTGGTCCATGCCCCTGGTGGTGACCGCCGGTGTGCCGATACGAATGCCACTGGTCACTGCCGGGCTTTGGGGGTCGAAGGGTATGGTATTCTTGTTGACGGTAATGCCCACTTCACCCAGCAGTTGTTCCCCTTCCTTGCCGGTCAGATTCTTGCTGCGCAGGTCCACCAGCAACATATGGTTATCGGTGCCGCCGGACACGATGCGGAAGCCGTACCCGGCCAGGTATTCCGCCAGGGTGCGGGCATTCACCACAATCTGTTGCTGGTAGGCTTTGAACTCCGGGGTGAGGGCTTCTTTAAAGGCCACCGCCTTGGCGGCGATGACGTGCATCAGCGGTCCTCCCTGGGTACCAGGAAAGACGGCCTTGTCAATGGCAGCGGCAAACTCTTCCCGGCACAGGATCAACCCACCCCTGGGACCCCGCAGGGTCTTGTGGGTGGTGCTGGTGACCACTTCCGCGTAGGGTACGGGGCTCTGGTGCAGACCTGCAGCCACCAGGCCGGCGATGTGGGCCATATCCACCATCAGCATGGCCCCCACGGCATCGGCAATACGGCGAAAGGCCGCAAAATCCAGCGCCCTGGGGTAAGCGCTGGCCCCCGCCACGATCAATTTGGGTTGCTCCCTTTTGGCGATCTCCATCAGCCGGTCATAATCAATGACCTCTGTATCCGGCTCCACCCCATAGGCGGCAAACTGGTAGTATTTACCGGAAAGGTTGACGGGGCTGCCATGGGTTAGGTGGCCACCATGGGAAAGGTTCATCCCCAGCACCTTATCCCCCGGCTGTAAAAGGGCCAGGTAGACGGCGGTGTTGGCCTGGGCGCCGGAATGGGGCTGGACATTGGCATGGTCCGCGCCGAAAAGCTCCTTGACGCGCTGGCGGGCCAGCTCTTCTGCCATATCCACAAATTCACAGCCGCCGTAATACCGCTTCCCCGGATAACCCTCGGCATATTTGTTGGTCAGGACAGAGCCCTGGGCAGCCATGACCGCCAAGCTGGTAAAGTTCTCCGAGGCAATCAGTTCCAGGTGATCGGACTGCCGCTCCCTTTCCCTGGCAATGGCCTGGGCAATTTCCGGGTCCACGGCCTTGATGATTTCCAGGTTCACTAAGGTTTCCTCTCCTCTCAAACACCGTCTATTCCATCCGCCCAGAGGACTCCCGCCTCTGCAGGCGGGAGCAGTTCACTTATTAGCGGCAATACCGGGCCCGCTCTCCCCCCACCAATTTTGGCCTGGTGCGGGCGGCGGTCACATGGGCATGCCCGATGGCCTTAACTGATAATCTGACCGGCACCACCACGGGTTTCAGGTGCATACCGATGAAGGTATCCCCGATATCCAGGCCGGCATGGCCGACGATCCTCTCCACCACCACCGGGTGTGGAAGGGCATCCATGGCCGCAGCCGCCAGGGACCCGCCGGCGCCAGGCACCGGAACCACCGTTACCTCATCCAGGTACTGTCTTTCCATCACATCCACTTCCACCACCAGCACCCGGTTCAGGTGTTCACAGCACTGGATGGCCAGATCCACCCCGTGGGCTGCGGCCCCGGCCATCAGTTCCGCCAGGATCACCCGGGCCACCTCCATACTGGAGGCGGTACCGATTTTATAGCCCATCACCTCACTGGTGCTGCAACCCACAACCAGCACCTGGCCAGGCTTAAGCCCGGCCACGCCCAGCAGTTCTGATACCGCATCCCTGGTCTGGGCCGCCACCTGCTGCAGGTCCAGGCCCTCCCTTTGCCGGTCCATGGTCTGCCCCCCCAACTGTTTTGATCCTTCTTACCGTTTTTTACCTTCACCGCAGCAACCATACTTTTCTTCAATGGCGGCAACCTTGGCCACCCGCCGGGCATGGCGGCCGCCGCTGAAATCCGTCTTTAACCAAACTTCCACTATGTCCAGGGCCAGGCCGGGGCCCACCACCCGGCCGCCCATTGTAAGCACATTGGCATCATTATGCTCCCTGGCGGCGCGGGCGGAGAAGGTGTCATGGCACTGGGCCGCCCGGATGCCCGGCACCTTGTTGGCCGCCATGTTTACACCCAGCCCGGTGCCGCAAACCAGGATGCCCCGGTCATACCGGCCCTCCGCCACCGCCTCCGCCACCTGCTGGGCAAAGTCGGGATAGTCCACCGCTTCTTCATTGTATGTGCCAAAATCCTGGTAAGGGATACCGGCCCCGTCCAGATACTTTTTAATCACTTCTTTCAGGGCGAACCCGCCGTGGTCTCCACCCAGGGCTATGCGCAAAACCCTCACATCCTTGTTTTATCGATTGGAGAAAAACCCCTGGTGATGAAATTTCTACACCATTCGGCTTTTCCCTTTTATGATGGTGAACAAAAACGGCCGTCCCTTCCTATTGTGGACGGCCCATGGAAATCTATTCCTCCCCGCCTGGCAGGGTAGGTTCCGCCTCCGGCGCCTCCATTGCCGGTGCTGGGGCAAGACCCGTTTCCGCCACAAACCGGTCAAGGGCCTGGTCAACCATCTCCGAAATGGTTTGGCTGCACCGGCGGTAGGTTTCCAGATCACCGCCGAAGGGGTCCGCGATGTCCCCATCCGGCATGCCGGCATATTCCGCCAGGGTGAAAACCTTTTCCGCGGCACCACCGTAGAGGGTGGCGACCAGATCCTTGTGCCTGCGGGTCATGGTCAGAATCAGGTCCGCCCGGGCCACCTCCTCCGCCATCAAAAACCCCGACCGGTGGGAATCCAGGTTCAATCCCTGTTCCCCCATGGCCAGGATGGCATTATCGGACGCCGGCTGGCCGGAGGCGGCGGCAATACCCCTGGAAAAAACCTCCACACTTTCCCGCAACCCGCGTTCCGTCAAATACCGCCTGGCTACAGCCTCCGCCATGGGACTGCGGCAGGTATTGCCAGTACACACAAACAGGATGCGGTGCATCATGATCACCCCCTAGCCACCCATCAGCATGCGTACTCCGATGAAAACCAGTACAAGACCACCGGCAGCCTGGGCCTTTTCACCCAACCAGCCTCCCAGGCGGCGGCCCAGCAAAAAACCGGCCACCGTCATCACCCCCGCCACCATACCCATGATCAGCACCGTCAGGGCCAGGTTGGCCCGCAGGGTACCCAGGCCAAACCCTACCGTCAGGGCATCCAGGCTGACACTGCCCGCCAGTACCGTTAACCCCCAAACTCCGGAGAAAACATGGATCTGAGTCTGGCCCCCCCCGGCACTCAGCGGTTTTCTACTCACCGGCGTAACACTTCCCTGCCAGGCTTCCCGCAGCATCAACACCCCGATCAGGATCAGCACCACCGCACCGATGAGGCCCGCCCACTGACCCACCGCCCGGCCAAGCATGCAACCCAGGTACAGACCCAACAAGGGCATGAAAACATGGAATAAACTGATTACTCCGGCCACCACGTAAATTTCCCGCCGGCGGATGCCCCCCATGCCAATTCCCACGGCCATGGAAAAGGCGTCGGTGCCAAGGGCCAATGCTACGATCACTACGGTGGATAACTCCATGGGAAACCTCCCATCGGTCATTCTTTGGGACGGAAGAACACACCGCCGTTTCTGATACTAGTATGTCTTAACCCGGCACGCCATAGCAGCCGTGTAGACAAAAACACCTTCCGTTGCCTTGGAAGCAGCCGGCCTGTCCCATAATACCATATTTACCGAACCTGTCCTTCAGTACTCAGAAAGTAGCTGGATCAACCCGCGTGATGGTGGGAACTGTGTCAAAAACCCGATCAGTGGAAATGATATGGGTGATCCTGTGGTGAACCATGACCGCCAGGTGGATCAAATCCCGGGGACTCAAGGCTGGATAGACATTCACCATTTCCCTGGCCATGTTGACCTCCCGCATGGTTACAGGCATGACCTTACCTTCCATTAATGTGTGGAAGCGGTCAAATACCTGCAACCCTGTTTCACGGCGGTTGATGTACAGGTAACGACAGAGGATTTCCTGGAAAACCTCCGCATCTGTAACGGCATCCAGGGACTCCGCGGCAATGGCTTTGATCACTTTCCGGCAAGGATCCCTGTATGCATGCTCCGTACCGGTAGCGTACATGGGGATATTGGTATCAATGAAAAACCTCATTCCCCACGAGCCTCCTCAATTTGCCGTTTCATAACCCCCCAGTCCTCCACCGGCCCTTCAAGCATGAACAGTTCCTCTGCTGCCTTCAACTTGCCCTCACGGGTTGCCCGGTACCTGGCATCAATGGCTTCCCGCACTATTTCGGCGAGGGAAACATTCCTTTCCCTGGACTCTTTCCTTAACAAGCGCATCCGTTCGGCATCCAGGCGAATTTCCAGTCGTTCGGAGAGTTCTGTCATTACAACCCCTCCATTTTTTACGGTTACGTACATATCATACCGTAAACAGGGCCCATCGTAAACCCCTTCCAAA
>DDKM01000087.1:17237-33892 GCA_002339345.1 Firmicutes bacterium UBA2598
CTTTACGGCTCATTCCGGTAATTTATTCAGTTTGTACTGCCAAAACGGCGTCAATGATGGGCTGGTAACCGGTGCAACGACACAAGTGGCCGCCCAGGGCTTCCACCACCGCCGCCCGGTCCGGGTTAGGGTTACGGTCATAGAGGGCCTTGGCCGCCATGATCATCCCCGGGGTGCAAAAACCACATTGCACCGCCCCTTTGGCCAGGAAAGCCCGCTGGATGGGATGCAGTCCCGCTCCCACGCCCTCGCCCACAGGCGAAGCCCCGTTAATTTCCGGATGAGAGTGTCCGGTACCCGTTACAGCACCGGGTAGCTCCCCGGCAAAGGGTGCCAGGGGACTTTCCACCAGGCCCTCGATGGTCTCCACCGCACAGCCGTTGGCTTCCACCGCCAGGATGAGGCAGGCTCGTACCGCCTTGCCGTCCATAATCACCGTACAGGCACCACATTCCCCATTACCACACCCGTGCTTGGTGCCGGTTAGCTGCAGTCCGCTGCGGATGAATTCCAACAAGGTAAGATGGGCCGGAACATCCCTTTGCACAGTCCTGCCGTTGACCTTCAAGGTGATGGTATAGTTCACTGGCCGAACCCCTCCTCCAAGGCCCTGGACAGGGCAGTATGCAGGAACACCTTGGCCATTTCCTTTTTATAAGCGGGTGTGGCCCGCAAACTGGTGGCCCGCGGGGTAATGGCGGCGGACAGCACCTCCGCGGCCTGGGCAATTACTTCCCAGGACAGGGGCCTGCCGGATAGCAGTTCCTCCACCTGGGGGAACCGGGTGGGCGTGGGAGCCACCGCTCCCATGGACACCGTCACCTGTCCCTGACGGTCAATAGCCGCCGCCAGGGAAACCCCCGCCAGGTCCATACCCTTTACCCTGGTATGGCGCATGTACAGGCTGAAGGCCGGAGGAGGAGGCAACAGGAAACCCTTGATGAGTTCACCGGGCTGGAGGACAGTTTTCCCTGCCCCACGAAAGAAATTCGCCAGAGGGAGGTGACGCTGCCCACCCGGCCCATGGATGACCACCTGGGGGTGGAACACCAGCAATGGCACAGCGGCATCCCCGCTGGGTGAAGCATTGCCGACATTGCCGCCGATGGTGGCCCGGTGGCGGATCTCACAGCACCCCATGCAGCCGGCACCCTGTACCACCGCCCGGTAGGCCTGGAGCAAAGGGGATTTGACAATTTCGGCCATGGTCACCAGGGCGCCCACCCAAACCCCTCCGGACTGGCCGGTAATGCCCTGCAATTCGGCCAGACCCTTGATATCCACCACCAGGCGGGGGCGCAGTTTTCCCTCCCGCATCTGTACCACCACATCGGTGCCACCGGCCAGGGCACAGGCGTCATCCTGCCGGAGGAGGCTTACCGCCTCCGCCAGTCCCCCAGGTTTCACATACTCCATGTGGAGTGGCATCACGCAGGGACCCCCCTTTTTTGCTGTGCCCGGATTATTTTCTCTGCCGTGACGGGTAAATCAAAGAACTCCAATCCGGTAGCCTGCTGGATGGCGTTGGCGATGGCCGGGGGCACACAAACCGCCCCATGTTCACCCAAACCCCTGGCACCGTACGGCCCGCTTTCCTCAGGCGTTTCTACGAAGAGGGCCTGCAGTTCCGGCATATCCTCCACCCCTGGCACTTTGTAGTCCGTCAGGGATGGGTTCCGGATCCTGCCCTCCCGGTCAAAGACTATCCCTTCACAGATGGCTGCTCCCATGGCCTGAACCGCTGCGCCGTAAATCTGCCCTTCAGCCAGGACGGGGTTGATCACCTTTCCCACGTCCATGGCGGAAACCAGCCGCAAAACGGTGACTTCCCCGGTCCGGGTATCCACCTCCACCTCCGCCCCCTGGCAGGCAAAGGTCCAGTCGGCGGCGATGTTACCCTGCCCGGTTTCCGGGTCCAGGTGAGATAACCCCTGTGGCACAAAGTTTCCTTCCCCGATGAGGGGGGCACTGAGGGCAGTACCCCTGGCATCGGTGTAACCCCTGGCCAGTTGCTGTAGGGTTAAATAGCGTTCCGGCCGTTCCCTGTCCTGCACCCGGCCCCCAACTACTTCCAGCCGTTCGGCCGGCACCTGCAGGATAACCGCGGCCGCCCTGGTTATTTTATCACACAGTTGAGCTGCCGCCAGGCGAATGGCGTTGCCCACAGCCCAGGTGGTATGGCTGGCCACCGTTTGCCACTCGTAGGGCGAATGGAAGGTGTCCACCTGAGGCGCTACCTGCACCCTTTCCAGCGGAAGGGACAGGGCTTCGGCGGCGATCTGGGCCAGGACAGTGTGGCACCCCTGACCCATCTCGATGGCTCCCACACTGACCATTACGCCACCATCCTCTTCCAGTTTGATGATGGCCCCCGACTGGGCATTGGTGGGCATGATGGGACATTTCATCAGCGCGGCGATGCCCTTGCCGCGGACTTTCCCGGGCATTGCCGCCGGCTTGGCGCACGCGCCGGAGGGTTCAGCCTTTGGGCTGGCATTGGCGCCAGTAGGATGAGGCAATGGATCGGCCTCGATCCCGCCGGGTTCAAGGGCGATGCTCCCCACGCAAGGGTTTGTCCTGGGTAGAAAGCACTCCGGACCGCCCAAAGCATCCACCACCTGCTGGATGCACAGGTCCACCCGCCCGTTGTGGCTCTCCATCTGCTGGCCGATGGCATTCACCTTTCCCGGCCCCAGGGCGTTTTTCAACCTGATTTCCACCGGGCTCATCCCCAGTCTGGCGGCGATGATGTCCATCTGACGTTCACAGGCCCAGTGCACTTCCGGATGGCCGTATCCCCGGCAGGCACCGGTTGGGGGTGTGTTGGTGTACACCCCGTGGGCGGTAATTTTGATGTTTGGCACCTGGTACGGACCGGTGGCACTGATGCCGGCGGCGGTGACGATATTTACGGCAAAATCACCGTAGCCGCCGCCGTTTAGAAAGACTTCCGCCTCCACCCCCAGGAGCATCCCGTCCTGGCTCACCGCAGATCTGTAGTGCACCAGGGCGCCCCGGCCGATGACCGTACCGCAGGCCATCTCCTCCCTGGTCAATACCAGTTTAACCGGACGCCCTGGCACGTGCCTGGCCACCCACGCCAATAGCGGTTCGATGGTATGGTCGGATTTGCCGCCAAACCCACCCCCTACATAGGGAACGATGACACGCACCCTGCCCGGCGGTAAGCCCAACAGCTCACAAATAACATGGCGCACCACATAGGGGGCCTGGGAGCTGGCATACATGGTCAGACCACCCTTTTGATGGTAAGTGGCAATGGCCCCATGGGGCTCCAGTTGGACATGATAGATGGAGGGATGCCAGTACCGGTTTTCCACCACCAGGAAGGCCTCCCGGAAGGCGTCTGCAGTGTTTCCCCGGCACACCTGTAGCCTGTGAAAAATATTGCTCCCCGGCAGGGGGTGAATACCCGGCAGGCGGTGGTAGACAGCCTGATCCGGGTGAATTTGGGGAGCACCGGGCCGGCTGGCCTCCCATGGATCTGTCACCACCGCCAGATCCTGGTAAGACACCTTGATGCTGGCCAGGGCGTGATGGGCCTGGTGGGGATTCTCCGCCACCACCACCGCCACCGGCTCACCCACATACCGTACCCGGTCCACCGCCATGGGGTACATGTCCTGGATGCACGCTCCGATCCGCCTGGGCAGGCCGCGCCCGGTAACCACCGCCACCACCCCCGGCTGGGCCATGGCCTCTGACACATCCAGCCCGGTGATCAGGGCGTGGGCCCTTTGGGAACGCAGCACCCTGGCATGGAGCATCCCGGGTAAAGAGATGTCATCCACAAAAACAGCTTCGCCGGTTACCTTTTCGATGCCGTCCAGCCTGGCCACACTTTGCCCCACTGTTTGATAGGTCATTTTTTCACCAGCCTGTCCCTTGATTGTAAGATACTTTGAAAGTGGCTAAGTGGGCCCGCCAGGGAGGGAGGGCCCACCGACTTTGATTTGATCGACTGGAATTTGCTATGGGGTAATTGGTTACCTAACCCTTTACGACTATCTTGTGGTCCTGGGCCATACCCACGGCATTCAGGACCTTGTCCGCGATGACGTAAATGAGGAAGGCAGCGATGATACCGTTAATGGGCGGCACACCGGGGCTGTATTTGGCGATGGCGGAACCCAGCACATAGGCGGTGATCCCTGCCCAATTGAACTTGTTGAACTGCACGGAATCCAGTTTGGGATAGTTGCCTCTATGTTTAATAAAGAAGTCGGCCATGATGACGCCCCCGATGGGTGGGATGAAGGTACCCAGCAGCACCAGGTAAGGGATCAGCCAGTTGTACATACCGAAAATGGCCAGGAGGGTGCCGATGGCTGCCCCGCCGATGGTAAAGTAACGCCGTTTGTTGGTGCGTACCAGGTTACAGCCGGCCACGGAGAAATTGTACACCGTGTTGTCCTGGGTGGTCCAGATGTTCAGGAACAGCATCAGGATGCCGGCCAGCAGGAGACCCTGCCTGGACAGGACATTGACAATATCCGGCTCCTGGTACACATAGCCGCCGAAAGCCCCGGCAAAGACCATGAGCCCGTTGCCAATGAAGAAAGCAGCCAGACTGGCGAAAACTGCCACCCTGGCGGTACCCGCAAAACGGGTCCAGTTGGTGGACTGGGTGCCCCCGCTCACGAAGGTGCCGAAGACGATGGTAATGGCTGCCCCCAGGGTCATGGTCTGGGTGGGTACAATTTGCTGCAGGCCGGCGAAGCCGCCCACATCTTTGGAGGCAATGGCAAAACTCCACAGGATCAGCAGGGTCATCAGGGGAACGGCAAACTTGGACAGGGTTTCCAGACCCCGATAACCGATGTAGGCGGTCCAGCAGAAGGCAAAACCGAAGAAGATCATCAGAGGGATCTGGGCACCCTTGCTCAGGCCCAGTAATTCGGTAAACACAATGGCCACAGTAGCGGTACCCCAGGCGTACCAGCCGATCTGGGTAAAGCCGAGGACAAAGTCCGGCCACTTACTGCCCCAGTCACCAAAACCGAAACGGCCCATGAGTACCGAATTAAGGCCGCTTTTATAGGCGATATAACCCAAGACCGCCACATAAAGTCCCAATAGGAGATTACCCAGGAGGATGATGGATACCAGATCCGGCCAAAACTTGAAGGCTACTCCCAGCCTACCCCCGCCCCACATGGTGGCGGTAAAAAAGGTAAACCCCAGCAATACCACCGATGTTGACCACAGGCTCTTGCGGGCATGGGCTGGCACTTCGGATAACGGAAAGTCTTCGCCCTCAGCCCCTTGTCCAAAATTCTTCCTTACCTCATCGGTTACCATTTGGCTGACCCTCCCTTTTGGTTGATTAATTTATTGCTACCACCGCAAGTGGTTGCAAACAATGGACAGCCAAACCTCCCAGACCTTACCCCATCCGTGTGGGTTACATGGTTGGTTGATGGCCGGGTACTTTACCGGTCGATGACGTGATTGGGGGTTGACTTGCCTTACCAGTTCCGGCGGATTTCCCGCCTGGTTTCCGCCACCACCCGGCCCCGCCGGATGACATACAGCCTGTCCGCCTGCAGGCGCAGCGCTCCGGCTGCATCGAAGGCGTCCAGGATGACCAGATCGGCGTCCTTACCGGCCTCCAGGCCGTAGTTTTCCAGCCGGAGGATGCGGGCGGAGTGTTCCAGGGGCATGGCAAAAACGGTTTCAATTTCATGGGGCAAGCTCATGTGGGCGGCATGGGCGGAGATGAGACCCACCTCCAGCATGTCTGCCCGGCCGAAGGGATAAAAAGTGTCCTTGATGCAGTCCTGGCCGAAGGCGACGTTGATTCCCGTTGCCAGCAATTCCTTCACCCGGGTGATGCCGCGGCGTTTGGGCTGCCGGTCCAGGCGGCCCTGGAGCATGAGATTGGTAGCCGGGTTGGTAATCATATGGATGCCGGCCGCCTTTACCTTGCCAATCACATAATCGGCATAATGGTCATCGTAGGCAGCCAGGGCACAGGTATGGCCAGCGGTTACCCTGCCGTGCCAGCCCCTTTTCATTGTTTCGTCAGCCAGCATCTCCAGGGTACGGTAAGAGGGATCATCGGTTTCATCCACGTGCATGTCCACATCCAGGTCATATTTCTCGGCGATGTCAAAACAGATGCTGATGTGCCGGCGACTGTCATCGGGAGTATGTTCATTGGCCGGCATGCCCCCCACCACATCGGCGCCCGCAGCCGCTGCTTCCCACATCAGTTGTTCACAGCCCGGGTCCTTGAGGATACCCTCCTGGGGAAAGGCCACCACCTGCAGGTCCACCAGGTGAGCATATTTTTCCTTCACCGCCATGACACCCCGTAAGGGGGTGAGTCCCCCGATGGTGTCCACATCGGCATGGCTGCGCATCTTCAGGGTACCGTTGGTGACCGCCATTTCCACCACCCGACCGGCCCGTTCCACGATATCCTGAATGGAGTAGTTTTTTTTCTTCTCCCAGATAATTTCGATGGCTTCGGTGAGGGTACCGCTGATGTTCGGCCGTACCACATCGGTAATCATGGTCTTGTCCAGGTGGATATGGGGGTCGATGAAGGCCGGGATAACCAGGCGCCCCCCGGCGTCAATCTCCCGCTGACCGGTTTCCTCCACCCGTTCCTTGACGGCAACGATTTTCCCGCCATCAACAGCTATATCCTGGCAGAGGGGCAGGTTCCTGACCCTGGCTTGCCGGATGATCAGATCCATTATACCAGCTCCTTTTTAATATTATGAAAGCTAGTTTTGTTCATATGAAATTAATATTCGTCAGGCCCCCTGCAATTCCTGTTTAACTGTAAATGACATGAGTAAATTTTTTTCGTACATGGCCACCGGTAAATAAAAAACACCCCCATGTAAGGGGGTGCCTGGAGGCCGTCCAGGAAATCCCGAGGGCCGCCTGCACACTTATTTTCATTATTTATTATCCCTTGGCAGAAGACCCCCGCTTCTAAAGTGGGGGATGAATGCCAGTTGCCAGCAAAGAACACATGTTCTAATAAACGATACTTGAGTGTCTAATAAACCACTTCCCACAATCGCTGGGCCACCTCACCAGCCCTTTTTGCCAGGTAGGGTGCTACCTCCCGGATCCGTTCATTTGTTAACCTGGTACTGGGCCCAATCATGGCCAGCACCGCCTTGGGCTCCCCGTGGACTCCAATAAAAATCGGCACACCCACGGCATTGATGGTTTCTTCATATTCCTCCAACTCCACGGCATACCCGCGTTCCCTTACCATGGCCAAATCGGACAACAGGGCCTCCACCTCGGTAATGGTGTTGTCCATGTAGCGCTCCAGCCCATGGACGGCCAACTGGCGCACCTTTTCCTCAGGCAGATAGGCCAGGAACGCCTTACCGGTGGCGGTGCAGTGGAGGGGTATGCGACGTCCTTCCACCAGAAAGGCCCGGAGGGTGCGGGGGGATTCCTTGCCCAGGACGCAGACAGCTTCCCTGTCCCGCCGGATGAAGAGACTGGTGGTCTCCTCGGTGGCGGCTACCACTTCCTCCAGGATGGGCATGGCCCTCTGGAAATACTTCTCCAGGTGATTATATTGCAGCCAGGTATTAAGCAGTTCGGGCCCCACATGATAGCGTTTGGTCCGGCTGTTTTGACTTAAAAACCCTTCCACCATCATGGTTTTGACCAGGTGGTGAATGGTGCTGGAATTATAACCGAATTCCCGTTCCAGCTCGGTAATGCCCACCTCTTCCGGTGAATTGATAATATATTTGAGCATCTGCAAGCTTTTCTGGACCGATTTGATCAGACCCTGGTCGGTCTTGGGCTGGGCCATGCTGTGATCACCCCTGCTACCATATGGACTTCAGCGGTTGGCAATTTATACGGCGTAATTGTACCACATCCGGCAGGCGTGGTATACCCCTGAAGGGGTCACCAGGGGCAATGTGCACACCCTGGCACAGGAGGAAGGACTGAATGACGGCAGTCGTACAGCGGCAGGAAAAATGGGAGGGAGAAGAGGGGCAGGCGGCCGTATTTCAAACAGTGCCGGTTTTCCTGGTCACCAATGGAGAAGGTTCAGGCCGAAGAGGAGCAACAGGCCGCAGACCACACCAAGCCTGGCGTAATTGGGGTGCCGGCGGCGGGACTCCGGCAGGATTTCACAGAAAACGATATAGATCATGGCTCCGGCAGCCAGGGCCAGCAACAAGCCGATCCATCTGCGGGAGGATTCCAGCAGGATAAAGCCCGCCAGGGTACCAAGGGGAGTGAACAGGCTAACCAAGAGATTCAGCCCCAGAATGCGCAAGGGAGATACGCCGGCCATCCGTAAAGGGGCGGCGGTGGCCATACCCTCGGGGATATTGTGCAGCCCGATGGAGAGGGCGATTATCCAACCCAACTGGCTGGTGGCGGCATAGCCCACGGCGATGGCCATCCCCTCCGGCAGGTCATGGAGGGCAATGCCGGTGGCGATGAGGTAGCCCATGGCCGCCAGGTACCGGGCATCCCGCACCGCTGGTGAGGTGGGAGCCCGGCCGGCCAGCAGGAGGGCCAGGCAAAACAACAGCACAAAACCCGATACCAGTCCGGTCACCGTGGCGCCAAAACCGCCATACTTCCAGGCGGCAGGCAGGAGATCCATACCGGTGACACCGGCCATAATCCCGCCCGCCACCCCGAGGACAAGGGCCAGGGTTCTCTCTGTGGGCCGGCCGGCGGCCAGTGCCATGATTCCTCCCAGTACCGTGGCCCCCCCGGCAAGCAGACTATAGGCCAGCACCAGCGCCAACGGCCTCCCACCCTTCCCGGTGCGGGCAAAACCCCGCGCACCACCACTAGCTGCCAGGATGATGGTTCACATCCCGCTAAAGCTAATTTATGCCAGTGATGGAAGAGGCATGCTTGTGGGCTACAGAAACCCAACCGCGATCAGGATTGCAAGGGGTGGGATAAAGGTCTATGGTCTCTAGGATTCCGGCAACCTGTGGAGCTGCGAACGGCAGCTCCTATTCCGCTACCCGCCCCGCCGCCGCCCGGTGTAAGCGGTTCATGATGGCCACACCCAATCCCCTTTCCGGGAAGGTTTCCGCCAACACCACATCCACCTGCCGGTGATCACAGGACCGCAGTGCGCCGTACAGGTTCTGGGCGATGGCCCCCAGGTCCTCCCGGGAGCCCACGATGGCCAGGTGGTCCGGTTCATCGGGCAGCGACAGGTAGCCACCCAGGTTTTCCACCGAGGCCAAAAGACCTACCCGCTTTCCCTCCCGGTGCCAGCGCCGGATTAACCGCCCGGCGGTGGCCACCATTTCCCCATTCCCGCCCATGAGCAGGTAAACGTCCGCTTCCGGAGCATAGTGGGTATATTTCATCCCCGGCGACCGGGGGGGATTTTCCGGGATGCCTGCCCGGGCAGCCGGGTGATAGAGTGTCTCGCCGATGACCTCCGCCAGGTCCTCCCTGGTGACCCCACCCGGCCGGAGGATTAGCGGCACAGGAGCGGTCATGTCCAACACCGTGGATTCCACGCCAATGGCGGCATTTCCGCCGTCCAGCACCATGTCAATCCGCCCCGCCAGATCGGCGAGGACGTGGGCGGCGGCGGTGGGGCTGGGCTTACCGGACCGGTTGGCGCTGGGGGCGGCCACCGGCACCCCGGCAGCAGCGATCAGAGCCAGGGCCACCGGGTGGTCCGGCATGCGCAGGGCAACGGTATCTAGCCCCGCTGTGACTACTGCCGGGATATGGCCAAAAGCGGGTAAAACCAGGGTAAGGGGGCCTGGCCAGAAAGCTTCCATCAGGCGCAGGGCAGGTTCCGGTACTGTCCGCGCCAGTTCGCCGGCCTGGGAAAGGGAGGCCACATGCACGATCAGGGGGTTGTCCGCCGGCCGCTCCTTGACGGAAAATATCCTGGCCACCGCCGCCTGGTCCAGGGCGTTGGCCCCCAGGCCATAAACCGTTTCCGTGGGAAAGGCCACCAGGCCACCCCTTTGCAAAATCCCGGCAGCCTCGGCGATGACGGCGGGTTCCGGGTGGTCGGGATGTACCTTATAATGCAAGGTGTTCATAATCTCATGACACCCCCCATAGTCTTTTAGTGAATAAGTTGCCGCAACAACATCAATTCCTTCATAGTATCACTGAAATTCCGGCTAAAAACAAGCCCATCTTGGCCAATGGCAGGATTGATCAGCCCTTTAATCAGGGAAAACTCTGGGGGAACAGGGAAAACTGGACCCGGCGGGGGTGGATGGGACCGGTGCGGGAAGGGGATTATACCGATATCAAAATTCATGTGGTGGAAAACGACCGGCAGAAACTGGTGCACTTGCTGGGGGCCTTGCGGGCCGGCGGCAGGAGCATCATTGACGGGAGTGTGGCCATACCGGTGGAGATAATCCGCGGCACCATGGTGGAATACGAAAACATGGCTGTGGTGGTGGTTTCCGGCTGCAAAAGAAAAATCCCGGCACCCTGACCGGACCACACCGGTCAGGGTGCACGAGGACTCCCGCCTCTACAGGCGGGAGAGGCTTCACTATAGCAGTCCTGGCAAACCCTCAGCAATGGTGGTTTGACACCAGCACCATGGGAAAAAAGCTATCCGGACCCATTGTCGGCCGGATAGCTTTTGTGTGTTGTGATTATTTGCCTTGGGTTTTCGCCTTGGGTTTGTCTTGCTTCCCGCCGGGACCCCCCTTGATCTTGCCCTTCATCTCATCCATAATGGTGCCTTCCCACATTGGTACCCTGGTCATATAGGCGGCACGGCTCATCATGTGGGAGGCCACGGGGGAGGTCAGGAAGATAAAGAGGGTGATCAGCAACAGCTTGGTGTGCAGGTGACCCTGGGACAGGGAGAAGTAAGCCAGGGCCGCCAGGCCGCAAAAGGTCACCCCCAGGGTGGAAGCCTTGCCGGCCGCATGCATGCGGCCGTAAAAGTCCGGCATCCGGACCACACCCAGGGATCCGGCCATCAGGAAGATAATACCCAAAATGATCAGGATGCTAGTTGTTATCTCGATCAATGATAACACCCTTTGCTATGAATTTGGCCAGGGCGGTGGTGCCCAAAAAACCGAGGATGGCCAGCACCAGGACCACTTCAAAATACAGTTCACTGCGCAGCCGGATGGCCATAAGGAGGATGATGCCTAAAAAGTTGGTGGTAATGGTGTCCAGGGCCAAGGCCCGGTCCGGCACGCTGGGCCCCTTCATGACCCTGTAAAAACACAGTACCACGGCGATGGAAAGGGCAATCAGACCAACATCCACAACCATGTCCAGCATCATTCAAACACCTCCCGGATGCGCCGTTCAAAGGTTTCCTTGATGCTCTCCTTGACTTCCTCCGGATGGGAGATATCCAGTATATGGATGAACAGTTGCTTGCGGTCGGGGGCTACGTCCAGGGAAATGGTGCCCGGAGTCAGGGTAATCAAGTTGGCCAGCAGGGTTATACCCCAGTCGGTTTTCACGTCCAACGGTAGGGCAATGATACCGGAGCGTGCCCGAATGGTGGGACTAAACACGATACGCAGCACCTGCAGGTTGGCCTTGACCAGTTCCACCAGGAAAACAGCGAACAACACCAGGGCGCCGCCCACCCTCCTGGTGACAATTTCCCCGGGGTTGACCTGGCGGAAGATCAGCAATCCCGCCGCACCAAGCAGATAACCCCAGACCAGGTTGACCAGGTTGATCTCTCCCTTTAACAGCGCCCAAACCAGTGCCACCAGCACATTGAAGACAGCCAGGTACAGCATAGTGTCACTCCTTTACAGTACAGCCTGGATATAGGCCTGCGGGTCCAGCAGTTGCTCGGCGGAGGCGGTGGCCACCCCCATGATCCATTCCGCATTCAGACCGAAGAATACGCTCAAGACAACCAGGATGGCTACCGGCGGTACCAGGCTCAGGTAGCCCAGGCCCTGCACCGGCGGGTGTTCTTTATTGGTAACCCCCCAGAAAACAAACCGGAAAATCTTCATCATGGAAAAGAGGGTCAGGAAACTGACCAGGATGGCCACAAACACGATACCGTAACGTCCCTGTTGCAGGCCAGCCTGCATGAGGGCGAACTTGCTGAAGAAACCGCTCAGGGGCGGGGCGCCGGCCAGGGACAGGCCTGCTGCCAGGAACAGCCAGGCAATCACCGGGTGGGTTTTCATCAGGCCACCCAGTTTATACAGGTCGGTGGTGCCGGTCACCTTTTCCGTCAGGCCGGCCACCAGGAACAGGCAGGACTTGACAATAATATGGTGGACGATGTAGAAAACGGCGCCGGCTATGGCCAGGGGGGAATACAGGCCCAGGCCCATCACCATGTAGCCCACCTGGCTGATGATGTGGTAGGACAGAATGCGCTTGAAGTCGTTCTGGGACAGGGCGCCCAAAACGCCCAGGAGCATGGTGAAGCCGGACATGTACAGGATAATATTGTGGGTATAGCTGGTATCATAGGTAAAGATTAAGGTAAAGATCCGGATGGAGGCGTAAATGCCCACCTTGGTCAACAGGCCCCCGAAAAAGGCGGCGATGGCGGACGGGGCTACGAAGTAAGACCGCGGCAGCCAGAAGTACAGGGGGAAGAGGGAGCCCTTCAGGCCGAAGACCACCAAAAACACCATGGACACCGCCGTGAGCAGCCCCTTTTCCGGCGCTTGGCTGACCTTGACGGCAATATCCGCCATGTTCAGGGTACCGGTAATGCTGTACAGTACCGCCACCGCCAGCAGGAAGAATACCGAGGAAAACATGTTGATGATCATGTATTTGAGGGACTCCCGCAGCTGGGCAGCCTGCCCGCCCAGGACCAGCAGGATATAGGAGGCGATGAGCAGGATTTCGAAAAAGACGAACAGGTTGAAGATATCGCCGGTCAAAAAGGCGCCGTTGATGCCCATCACCTGAATCTGGTAGAAGGCGTAATAGAAGTGCCTTTCCTTACCTGCATCGATGGTGCCAAAGGAGAAGAACAGGCACGCCAGGGAAACCAGACTGGAAAGGGAAATCATGATCCCGGCGAACAGGTCCGCCACCATCACAATGGCGAAGGGAGCGGGGAAATGGCCCACCCGCAGGGTCAGTATCCCCTGCTGCTGGACGGCATACACAATATACAAGGACAGGGCCATTACCGCCAGGGCGCTGATGGCTGCCAGCACCCTTTGCACCTTCACCTGCCGGTAGAAGAACAGCAGGATAATGCCGGTGATCATGGGTACAATTACAGGTAGGACGATCAGGTTAGTGTTCATCTTCCACGCCCCTCAATTCACTTAAGTCATCACTGCCCAGTTCCTGGTAGCCGCGATAGGCCATCACCAGCAAAAAAGCGGTTACGCCGAAGGCAATGACGATGGCTGTCAAGATCAGCGCCTGGGGAATGGGGTCCACCACAGCCAGGTTCTTGTCCCCTGTTACAAAGGGAGGGGCTCCGCGTTTCAAAAGACCTGCATTGATTAGCATCAGGTTTGCGGCATGGGAAATCAGTACGGTACCAAGAACCACCCGCAGCATGCTGCGCGCCAGCATCAGGTAGATGGACACCGCGAACATGATGCCGATAACCAAAGACATCAAAAGTTCCATGTCACTCTTCTCCTATCGCTGAAATTACCGTCAGGGTCCCGCCCACCACAACCAGCCATACGCCAAAATCAAAGAGAAAGGCGGTGGTCAGTTCCAGTTTGCCGAAAAAGGGAAGATGGACATACCGGAAGGACTGGTTCAAAAACACCTCACTGAAAAGCATGCCTCCCACGCCGGTACCCACCGCCATGAGCAGGCCCAGGGCGATGAGATACTTGTAATCGATGGGTAAGGCCCTTTTGACAAAGGCCAGATCAAAGGCCAGGTACAGCACTACAACCGCCGCGGCGCTCAACAGGCCGGCAATGAACCCGCCGCCGGGTTCGTTGTGCCCACGGCCCAATAGGAAGAAGGAAAAGATCATGATTACATAAAGGGCCTGGCGGGCGATTGTTTGTAGGATGATGCTACCTTGATTCACCGCTGTTTGCCCCCTTTCCCGGGCCGGAGTTTCACCAGGGCGTAGACACTAAAGGCTGCAACCGCCACCACCGTAATTTCCCCCATGGTGTCATATCCCCGGAAGTCCACCAGGATGACGTTGACGATATTATCCCCGCCCCCCAGTTTATAACTGTTTTCCACATAGTAACGGGAGATGGGGTCAAACAGCCTGGTGGCGTTACCGGAAATCAGCAACATGGTAATCAGTGTGCCGCTGGCCACCGCCACCACGGCATTGATGGCCTTTTCACTCCTGGAAACAATCTCTTTCTTCAATTCCGGCAGGTGGGCAAACACCAGCAGGAACATGGCCAGGGACACAGCCTCCACGATCAACTGGGTAAGGGCCAGGTCCGGGGCGCGGAACAGGATGAACATCAGGGTCACCCCCATGCCCACCACCCCCAGGGACAGGATGGCAGCCAGGCGGTTGGGCATCCACAGTACCGCCAGGGTAGCCACCACCATCACGCCAGCCAGGACATATTCATAAACACTGACCGGCGCCAGGTCCATACCGGTAAATTTCAACCCGTTCTTCGCCCATACGGTATAGCCCACGGCGGCAATAAAGAAGAGGGAGATAAACACCAGGTAGTCCCGCAGGTAACCTGTCATCTGGATGTCCGTCAGCCAGCGGGCCCCCTTGACCAGGCCGTCCACACCGCGGTCATACAAAACATTCAGGTTGAAACGGGCGTTTTGCACCGATTCCACCACATCCCGCAGGCGGTAAAAGTACCGGTACCCCAGAAGACCGAGCAGTACCACCACCGCACTCATGAACAGGGGTGGGTTAAAACCATGCCATAAGGCCAGGTGCGGAATTTTCACGGCACTGCCCCAAGCCCCGCTGGCAGCGGGCAGTACCAGGGAGTATTCCACCAGACCAGGGAATAAGCCAATGATCAGCGTCAGGCTGGCCAGCGCCAGGGCTGGCAGCACCATCCCCCATGGGTCGCCGTGGTGGCCTCCACCGTGGCCGTGTCCGGCTTCGTGATCGTGATGGCCTGAGCCGTGGTCCGATCCATGGGTGTCATGCCCACGATGGCCGTGGGCCCTTTCCGGTGCGTCATGGCCGTGGGTAACGGCATAGGTGGGACTGACATCGTGGGTGTGGTGGCTGCCATGCCCATGGCCTTCACCGGCCTGCAAAGGGCCGAAAAACACCTTCAAGGCCATTACCGCACTGTATACAAAGGTAAAGATACTGCCCACCACCGCCGCCGCCGGGAACAGCCACGCCGTAAAGGGCGCCCCACCGGCGTGGAGGGTAGCTTCAAAGAACATTTCCTTGCTGATGAAGGCATTGAAGGGCGGCAAGCCCGCCGAGGCCGCCGAGGCCAGCATCATCACCAAGGCGGTGATGGGAAACAGCCTGGCCAGGCCACCAAGCCTGTCCACTTGCCGGGTGCCGGTCTCGTGATCCACGATGCCCACCACCAGAAACATGCTGCCCTTGAAGGTGGCATGGTTCAGGATATGAAAGACCGCCGCCGCCACCGCCAGTTTGGTATTGATACCCAGCAGGAAGGTGATGAGCCCCAGTTGACTGATGGTGGAAAAGGCCAGCATGGCCTTCAGGTCACTCTGGCGGATGGCCATAAAGGACCCGTACACCAAGGTGATCATGCCCACGAAGGAAAGGATGTAAAACCACTCCAGGGTGCCCCCAAGCACCGGGGTCATGCGGGCCATCAGGTAAATGCCCGCCTTGACCATGGTGGCGGAGTGGAGGTAGGCGCTGATGGGTGTCGGCGCCTCCATGGCGTTGGGCAGCCAGATATGGAAGGGAAACTGGGCTGATTTGGTGAAGGCGCCCAGCAAGATCAACACCAGGGCCGGCAGGTAGTAAATACTGCCGGGCACCTTGCCGGCCTGGGCTACAATTTCACGGATTTCGAAGGTGCCGGTGATCAGGTAGAGGAAAAGGAACCCGGCGATCATGGCCAAACCGCCAAAGACGGTAATGAGCATGGATTTCAAGGCACCATACTTTGATTCCTCCCGGTGGAACCAGAAGCCAATGAGCAGGAAGGAGGAAATGCTGGTCAATTCCCAGAAAACATAAAGGGTGACCAGGTTACTGGACTGCACGGTGCCCAGCATGGCACCCATGAATAGCAAGATGTAGACATAAAAATTACCCAGGGCTTCCTCCGCGCCCAGGTAGCTGATGGAATAAACGGTGATGATGGTGCCGATACCGGTGATGAGCAGGGAAAACAACAGGCTCAACCCATCCAGGTAGATGGTGAGGTTGATGCCCATGGAGGGTATCCAGGCCTGGTTGATAAAAATGGGTTCTCCCTGCATGATGGGGGGAATCAAAGAAAGGTACTTTACAAACAGGCTGAAGGGCAAAAGGGCCACCAGCCAACCGATGCGCCGCCCCAGGGCCGGGTACAAAAAGGGTACCAACACCGCCAGAGCGAAGGGGGCAAGTACGGCCAAAACTAGCAAATCTCCTACCCCTTTCTGTAAATTCTGTCGCCGTGCCTACCCATGGGCAGGCACTCCCTCCTAAATATTAAAAGTATTGTGGTACTAGTGTCAAGAATAACAAGCAATGTATTTGGTATACATAATGCCGAAATAAGGGGTGGAAGGGGAAAATGTCTGGTATT
>DDKM01000095.1 GCA_002339345.1 Firmicutes bacterium UBA2598
GCCGGGGCGGATTTTGGTGCAGGAGCCGGGGCAGGCGTGCTACCGGGCAGCGGTTTGGCCGGTCCCCCTGGCTTATGGCAACTAGCACAGTCATTCCCCAGCGTGGGGAATGCCATGGCAGCGGCAGCAAACATCAGCACGGTCAATAATAACACCGTTGTAAAGAAAAACCCCTTGAGGAATCTCTTCCGCAACTTGCTTCCCTCCTTAATTCAGTTTCCTTTATCCACCGAGAGGCGGGCGGCTTCCTGGTTTATATACTCAACCAGCAGTCCGGCCACCGCCAGGTAAAAATCATTGGCCCTAGCTCCGATGATCGCCCGGCGGAAATTCGGGATCCACCGGTAAAGATGACTTCCCAGAAAGGCACGCTGTTTTGCCTGATAGGTTTGGGCGGAGGAACGGTCCTCCTGTTTCCAGGCCTTCGCCTCCTTGTCACACAAGTGGGCCATAAAATCCAGTTCGGCTGCAACATGGTCCGGCATGTCCTTGAACTCATCGGCCAGTTCCACCCCTTCTGCCTGGTAGGTGTGAATAACGTCCATGGTGGAATCCCCCATCAACCGGCGGCCGTCCCGGTAAACGGATTCATAGGGGGGGGCCTCCAGGGGCCGGGGTCCGTAAAACAGCCGGCTGAACTCCCGGGTCAATTCCGGCAGCTGGATACCCCTTTGCACATAGCCCATTAGCTTTGACCAGTGGTCATGGGGAAAGGGATTTCCCGTCCCTCGCCAGGCCTCCTCCATCACCCCATAGAAAGCTGGTTCCAGCATATCCTCTTCAGGCTTATAGAGACTGGCCGCCAGCCACCGGTAGACCTCTGCCCTGGCTTCGGCAATTGCTTCGGGATATTGCTGCACCGGATGACACCCTCCTTATTGCGGACAACCGGGAAGGCTGATGCCCTCCCGGGCCCTTAAAGTGTTTATCCTCTAGGAGCGTAAAATACCGTCGGGACTGTTCCCTTTTCGGGGTTCAACGGTTCCGCTTTGCGTCTTTTAATCTGTTTGGCAACATCACTGTTGGGGTCTTCCAGGTCCCCAAAAAAGCGTGCAACCGACGGGCAGGCACCGATACAGGCGGGCTGTTTGCCCTGGTCCACCCGCTGGAAGCAGAAAGTACATTTTTCTACCTTGTTGGCCTGGCGGGGCGCTACCGCCGGATCGGGATTCAAGTAATTGGGCTTCCCCTCATAGCCTTTCCCCTTGAAGGGCTCCTCATAATTGAATCCCCTGGCACCGTAAGGACAAGCCGCCATGCACCTGCGGCAGCCGATACACTTGTCATAATCCTGCATCACAATACCGTCCGCCCGCTTGTAAATGGCGCTGACAGGACAGACCGGCAAGCATGGAGGACGTTCACAGTGCATACAGGGCCGAGGATAGAGCTCCACCTTTACGTTGGGATACTTGCTGGCGGGATCCATTACCGCCATCACCCGGTTCCACTGGATCCCTTCCGCCACGTTGTTTTCCGCCTTGCAGGCGATGGTGCAAGCCTGGCAAGCAATACACTTGTCCAGGTCAATCATCATTCCCAGCTTCATCTCCACTCACCCCCCCTAGGCTTTATAAACCCGGACCCGGGTATTGAAGTAGGCGGCCATCCCGCTTAGCGGTTCATAGTCCTCGCCGGTAATGTCATTGGGATTGGCCCCTTTGTTCTTGGCCCAGCGGCCGTACAACCGGTGACCCTGTCCGAAGGCCATGGCCACCACATCGGGATGAATTCCCTCAAAGACCTTGGCCTTGACCTGGATCTTGCCGTAATCGGATTCCACAATGACCATGTCCCCGTCCTTGATCCCATACTTGGCTGCAGTGGCCGGGTTAATTTCCGCAAAATTGGTGTAGCCCTCGTTGTACATCACCTGGGCCAGTTCCTGGTACCAGGGGGTGTTTTGGCTGCGGCCTTCCTTATTCAGGGCGAGTTTGTAGGAAATCAGCACCAAGGGGTACTTGCCGGATTCGCCCAGGAAACGGGGTCTTTCGTAATGGGGGAGGTACTTCAGTTCACCCAGACCGGCAAAGCCAAGGGCCTTGTGGTCTTCGTCGGTCATCTTTAGCTTGTCGTATTCCGCCTTTAGGTTGCCGGAGAAGAACTCGTACTTCTTACTGGGAGTGGCAAAACGGGTACCGGTGTTAAACTTGTAATCCGATCCCACAATGACACCCTTTTGCTTCAGTTCTTCCCAGGGCATCAAGCTGCCAAGCTTAAACTTGGTATATCCCTCGGCATTGTCACCCATGCCCTTAAAGGATTCGGCGATGGAGCCGCCCAACCGGCGGGCCAGTTCAAAGGTGATATCGGCGGTGGAGTAAGTATCGAACATCTTCTTAACCACCGGCTGCCTGAGCTGGATCTGGCCGAACCCCGCACCGGCGGTTGGTGCATCCCAGCCCCACTTTTCCAAATAGGTGGGCACCGGCATGATTATGTCCGCCATCTCCGTAAATTCACTGATGAAGTTGGTGATGTGGACGGTGAAGGGGATCTTGGCCATGGCCTTGTACCAGCGCTCAGTGTTGGGAGCGGAAAATACAAAGTTGTTGTGCCATCCGATACACACTTCAATGGGTGTGCCGGGGTCGTTGACGATGGCGGTAGCTACATAGTTGGTGACCACACTGGCATAGGGGAACTTCTTGGTCTTGCGGGCATCTAGCCTGGGCTTGCTGGCACCGGCTTTGGCGATGTCATCCTGTACCAGGGGCACATCATCGGCAACTTTGATGCTACTGTCATACATCACGCCACCGGGTACATCCAGGCTACCCACCAGGGCATTCAGGGAGAAAATGGCGTAACCGGAGTAGGCTCCACCCGGCCAGGCAGTGGATCCCCTGGCCCGCCAGGCGATGGCCGGACCATTGGTGGCGAACTCTTTGGCAATGCGGATAATTGTGTCAGCCGGGATGCCCGTTTCCTTTTCCGCCACGGCGGGGGTAAAATCCTTTAAGACCAGGTTCCACCACTTGACCAAACCGAGGGTATTCTTTTCCACGAAACTGGCTTCATCAACTGTGGCTCCGGCGATAAAACGGCCGCCGCTGGTAAAATCACCTACAAAATCCTTGTTCCAAAGGCCATTGACCAGGATGACGTGGGCCATGGCCAGGGCCAATGCGCCATCGGTACCGGGGTTGACCGGCAACCACTCGTCCGCCTTGGCGGCGGAAACAGACATGCGAGGGTCGATTACCACAATTTTGGTGCGCTTATCCTTTTCCTGCCTCATCACACCCCAGAGCCGCTGTAAACGGGCTGTGGGACGGTTGGCTTCCGCCGGGCTGAGACCGAAGCAGAGCAGGTAATTGGTCCGGGCCAGGTCGTAACCGCTGTAATTGAACCGGCCGTCCCCCATCCATTCAGCCACTTTGGTCCCCTCATCACACAGGGCGCTGTGGGTGTAAGTATGGGGAGTCCCGTAGGACTTGGGGAAGGTGCTGTAGGTCAGCAGTTCATCAGGCTTGGTATAGCGCCCCCGTAAAAGCATCAACTTGTGGGGTTCGCCCTTATCCCGTAGAGCCTTCAGCTTACCTACCACGGTGTTATAGGCCTCTTCCCAGGTAATGGGCACCCAGCCGGGATCCACGCCTTTACCCTTCACCGGGTTGGTCCGTTTCATGGGACCCTTGATCCGGTCGGGATCGTAGAGAATTTGCAGGCCAAGGTGGGCCCGTGGGCAAATGCTGCCACCCGTCACCTTGGATTCCGGGTTGCCAGTGATTTCCACCGCCCGGCCATCAACCACCCGCACCTTCTTGGCACACCAGCCCACACAACCCAGACAGGCTGTGGCCACCCACTTCTCGTCCTTGGGCCGGTAACCGCCCCGGGCAGTGTTTTCACTGACCTCTACGGTGCATCCGGTAAGGGTGGAAGCAGCGGCCACGGTGACACCGGTAGCCCCTGCCACCTTTAGGAAAGTCCTTCTTTTCATCTTTTTGCCCACCAGTTCTTGTACACCCACTAATTCTTCACCTCCATGGTGGAATTACTCATGTTCATTATGGCACATGCCCCAATTACCCGGTATCAGCAAAAACCCTGAACCGCATCAGGGTAAAACCCTAAGAGGGATAGGGAAAAACCCCGACGTGTTAAGTAGCGAATAACCGGGGTTCGCTCCCGGTTTATTACTCCTCACCAACCGCTCAGTTATCCGGTAATAATCCTTGCTGCATGGCATACCGTACCAGTTCAGAACGCCGCTGCAGCCCCAATTTGTCCTTGATCCTGGCTTTATGGCTCTCCACCGTTTTCACACTGACCACTAGGGCTTCCGCCACCTGCTGGTTGGTATAACCCAGGGCCACCAGGCGCAGCACCTCCCTTTCCCTTTCGCTTAAGGCCGCCTCCCCTTTTTCGCCCACGTTCCTGGCCATCACGTCCTTAACCAGGGCTTTGGCCAGGGAAGGGTCAATATAGACCTCCCCCCGGTGTACCGCCCTGATGGCTGACAACAGTTCCACATCGGCGGCCCGCTTCAGGATATAACCACTCCCGCCGGCTTGCAGCACATGGCGCAGGTATTCTTCATCATCGTGCATGGTCAGCACTAAAATCCGCCCCCTGGGGTGGATTCTTTGGAAATCCCCGATGGCCTCGAGCCCACTCTGCCCCGGCATGCTCAAATCCAGCACCACAATATCCGGTAAAAGGGTAGTCGCCTTGACCAGCGCTTCCCCCACGCTCCCCGCTTCCCCGACTACCTGCATATCAACCTGGCTGGCAATCAAAAGCTTGAGGCCGCTCCGCAAGACGGTATGGTCATCAACCAGTAGTAATGTGATTCGCTCCAAAGGCTTGTCCTCCTTCCTGGGATAGGGGAATCGCCAGGTACACGGTGGTACCATGACCCGGGCTTGATTCAATGGTAAGGGTACCTCCGATTAAGGCCGCCCGCTCTGCCATGCCAAACAGACCGAGATGTCTTTCCGGCAACGGTCTGGACAAGGCATCTTCCACGATAAAGCCTACACCGTCGTCCTCCACAATGGCCACCAGTACCGCGTCCCGGCGCTCAAGCAAAATGCTGACATTACCGGCCCGGGCATGTCTGAAGACATTGGTCAGGGCCTCCTGTACGATGCGGTAAATGGCGGTTTCCACATGGGTCGATAGCCGCTCTCCCCCCAGCCCGGTGGAATGCATGTCCACTTCCAGGCCCCACTTTTGAGAACACTCACGGGCATAGCGGGCTAAAGCCGCCTCCAGACCCAGGTCATCCAGCACGGCGGGGCGCAGTTCCAGGGCCAGCTGGCGGATACCGTCTTGGGTTTGTGACAACACCTGGCGCATCTCCCTGGTGGTGTTGCGCACCACCGCCAGATCATTGGCATCCTCCAGCACCTTTAACCCAACGGAAAGGCTGGCCAGGATTTGCCCTGTCTGGTCATGGAGTTCCCTGGCAATCCGCTTCCGTTCCTCCTCCTGGGCGGTAATCACCTGGTTTAGCAGGTTAACCCGCATCATCTCCTTGTCTTCCAATTCCTGCCTGGACCTTTCCAGGTTGTCCACCATAATGTTAAAGGACTGACCCAGCCGTCCAATCTCATCCTTAAGCCACGGCTCAACCCGCCTGGAAAGATCCCCCCTGGCCACCTCTTCCGTAATACCTGCCAACTCCCTGATGGGATTGGTGATGAGCACAGCAAGCCAGTAGGCGGAACCAATGGCAATGATGAATACCGCCAGGGTGGTCAACCATAAACGGACACTTAACTGCCGGACGGTGGCCAACATTGTACCCTCGGAAAGACCCAGCCGCACAAAACCAGCCCGGCCGTCAAAGATGGGAACGGCGATGTCATGGATAATTCCCTCTTCAGTGGAAAGGGTGCGGATACGGTAACGTTCACCTGCCAGCACCCGGTTAGCATCCCGCAGGCCAACGGGCAAACCCTTACCAAAGGTGTGGATAATGGGCTGGTAATCGGCATTAAAGATCAGGATGTACCGGATATCTTCGTTATTGGAAAGGGTATCCACAACAAGCTCATGGAGGGCAAAGATGTTGTTGGTAAAA
>DDKM01000050.1 GCA_002339345.1 Firmicutes bacterium UBA2598
TTTTTTTTCGTTTTGCGGAGATAATACTGCACTAGAGGTGATTAAATTCCGGTGCAACCTGCAGCCATTATGGAAGCCTATGTGGGTGAATATGCCAGCGGGAAGAGTGAAGTGGCGGTAAATAGAGCACTGGAATTGGCCAAACAGGGACGTCAGGTAACCCTGGTGGACCTTGACCTGGTGGAACCCTGCTATACGTTGCGACCCATCAAAAAGGAACTTGAAGACCAGGGATTGACCGTGATTGCCTGGGAAACCAGGGAGACGGAGGGCCTGGGTGAAGCGGGTTCCATTTTACGGCGGGATATGCGGTGGGCATTACATCGTTCCGGTGACATCATCATGGATGTGGGGTATGGGGTGAAGGGTTCCCGTACTTTAAATCTACTGGAAGGAGCCAGGACCCATCCTAATCTGAAAATCATTGCGGTGGTCAATATATCGCGGCCGCTGACCGAGACGGTGGAAGACATTATTGATTATATCCGTGCACTGGGCAAAGTAAATGGCCTGATTAACAATACCCACTTGGGTGATGAAACCGATGTGGAAGTGGTTCAAAGGGGAGCCCGGGTAATTACTGAAGCGGCGCGAAGGTTGGGGTTACCGGTGATGGCCACCACGGTGGATGCCAGACTGGCAGCGGAAATCGGGGAGTTTGACTGCCAGGGTAACCCTGTGCGGCTGTTGCACCGTTACATGCCCCGTACTTTTTGGTAAGGTGAGGGAACAGGGTGAGGTAAATTTTGTAGGAGGTGTTTTGTTCCATGGCCCAAAAGCCAATTGAGGGTGAAAAGAAGGTGTTCATGACGGGCAATGAGGCTGTAGCGTGGGCAGCACTGGCAGCGGGAGCCGACATCATGTACGGTTATCCAATCACCCCCCAGAATGAGATCATGCACTACTGGACCCGTCTGGCACCCAAATATGGTCGTAAGTTCCTGCAGACGGAAGACGAGATCTCCGCCGGGTTTACCGCCGTTGGCGGGGTCCTGGCCGGAAGGCGGGCATTCACCGCCACAGCCGGTCCAGGGAATATCCTGATGCAGGAGTCCATGTGTATGGCGGAAATGATGCGCCTGCCAACTGTGCTGGTGGTCACCCAACGGGGCGGCCCCTCTACAGCCACCGTGATTTATTCCCAACAGGAAGTGACTATGACTTGTTACGGTGGAAACGGTGAGGGGTTCCGGATTGTCTATTCCACCGCCGGCCAGCAGGATCTTTTCGACTACACGCTTAAGGCCTTTGATGTGGCATGGAAATATCGCTTCCCCACCTTTGTGCTGGGTGACGGCTACCAGGCCAAGATGCGTGAACCATTGGTGATCTACGATCCGGAAGTACGAGGTGTCACCATTACGCCCAGTGAGCCTTATATGGCCAAATCAGGTAAGCCGGGTGTGGACAGGCCGCCCACCCACCTGCGCAACACCTATAATATGGAAGAAGAACTATTGGCTGCGGTCAATGAATTGGCCAATGCCTATGCCCAGATGGCTCCCCAGGTGGTGGAGTCCCAGGAGTTTGAAACGGAAGACGCCGAGGTGGTCATCTTGGCCCACGGTGTAGTTTCCAGGGCGGCCCAGGGTGCCGTTAAGGTCCTGCGCAGCCAGGGATACAGGGTAGGCCATTTCCGCCCCATCACTCTGCGTCCTTTCCCCGATGAGGCGATCAAGAGGGTGGCGGAGAAAAGCAGGCGCCTGTTCCTGGTGGAATCCTCTCAGGCCCAGTTCCGAAAACTTGTTACCGATTCCCTGTACGGTGTCTCCACTCCGCTGACCAGCTATCTGAAGCCGGGAGAGGGTATTACCGTGGATGAAGTTGTCGCTGAGGTTAAGAAGCTGTTCTAATTGATAAGGAGGTTTCACCATGGCAGTTCAGCCCCAACCACAAATGCCAAAGGTTTGGCGCACAGAAACCAAACCACATAAGTTCTGTCCCGGCTGTGGGCACCCGCTGGTGCTCAAGGCGATTGGTGAAGCAATTGAGGAACTGGTCATTGAAGAGCGGGTGGTATTTGGCTGTGATATCGGCTGCTCCTTGCTGGCCTGGGATTTCTTTAACCTTGATTCTATCCAAACACACCATGGCCGTACCACCCCGGTGATTACCGGCGTTAAGCGAGCCAACCCGGATATTATCGGTATTGCCTACATGGGTGACGGCGGCGGATACGCCATCGGTTCCCAGCACCTGGTTAATGCAGCCACCCGAAATGAGAAAATTACCGTCTTTTTGGTTAACAATACCCAATATGGCATGACTGGCGGGCAAATGGCACCCACCACACTGCCTGGCCAAAAGACAGAAACCTCCCCGTACGGCCGGGATCCGGAAACCACCGGTTATCCCACCCTCGGGCCAGAAATGATTGCGGCCATCACCGGTCCTAACGCCTATGTCGCTAGGGGTACAGTATCCAATCTACGCCAATTGAAGCGGATGGTTAAAAGAGCCTTGGAAAACCAGATGGAGGGCCGCGGTTTTTCCTTTGTGGAGGCCTTATCCCTTTGTCCCACCAACTGGGGCACCAATGCCGAGGAAACCTGGCACTGGCTGGAAGAGGATATGGCTAAATACTTTAAGGTTGGCGAACTGAAAGTCCCAGGTGAAGCAAAGGAGGGTTAGGCATGGCCAAGGGTGCGAAAATTGCGATCGCCGGTGAAGGGGGCCAGGGTGTCCAGTCGGTGGCGGGCATTCTGTCCGAGGCAGCCTATGATGAGGGTTTTGAAGCCCTTTATATTCCCAACTTTGGAGTGGAGCAACGGGGCGGCGTGTCGGTGGCCTATGTGCAGATATCCGATGAGCCCATTGGATCTCCCAAGTTCAAGATCGCTGATATCGTAGTTGCCCTGAGTGATCGGGCTGTCCACCGGACCAAAAAGTATGTGGGGCCCAATACCGTCTTTGTCTATGATGCGGACATCAAGGGGGTAGATGGCGCCCTGCCCAAAAATGCTGCTAAAGTCCTGGCAATTCCAGCCATCAGGGTGGCCAAGGAGGAGCTGCACCCCAGGGTGTTTAATGTGATCATTATGGGTGCTGTCATCGGAGCAACCAAAGTGGTGGACATCGATGTAGCCAAAAAGGCCTTAACCAAAAAGTTTGGCTACAAATTTGAACAGGATCCCAGCCTGCGAGACTTAAACTACAAGGCCCTGGAGCGCGGTTACGAACTGGTGCAGGGTTAGAAAGGAGGCTGTTCCGTGGCGATTGAATTCAAGGCGGTCACCACCGTCAACGGTAAAGGCATTTTTCACAACTTTCCAGCCCTGTGCAAGGGTTGTGGGCTGTGTATCGAAAAGTGTCCGGTAAAAACCATCGGTTGGTCCGAGGAATTAGGGGTATACGGCACCCCTACCGTGGAGCCCGGCCATGGTAAAGACTGCATCGCCTGCTTTATCTGCCAGATGGTTTGTCCCGACTGTGCCATATTAATTGAAAAGATCGGCAAGGACAAGTCCGCCTAGGATTTGAGCCTTTGGATTTGAACAGAGAGGCCCGAACCGTAGGTTAGTAGCTTCCTACGGACCGGGCCTTATCTTTGTGGTTAGCCGGCAAATGGACTAAAATTTTGGGCTTTTACGACTGGAGGCGACTTGACATTGATTAAGGGATTTGGTATATTAAGCATTGCCGCTACGGTACGACAGTTTAAATTGCTGGCGGCAAGGCCACCATCAACTACCAGTTGACAGATGGTTGCTGGCATGATATGCTGGCAGAGCTGTTTGGGGGCGAAAAATCCCCAGGGAATGGCAGTTG
>DDKM01000057.1 GCA_002339345.1 Firmicutes bacterium UBA2598
TATGAACCGGTGTGGGCCATCGGTACCGGCCGGACGGCATCCCCCCAAGATGCCCAGCAGGTTATCCGGTCCATCCGGCAGGTAATCCGGGAAATCTTCGGTGAGGCAGCGGAAGCGGTGCGGATCCAGTACGGGGGGTCGGTCAAACCGGAAAACGCCGCCGAGTTGATGGCCCAGCCGGACATCGATGGGGCCCTGGTGGGCGGAGCCAGCCTGCAGGCGGAAACCTTTGCGGCCATTATCAATTACAGGTGAAAAGGAGCAAAACCGATTGGTAAAAACGGTACAACCTGTTATCTTGGTAATCCTGGACGGCTGGGGGATGCGGGAAGACCAGGCGGGAAACGCCATAGCGGCTGCCCGCCTGCGGCATTTTCCCGCCCTGTGGGCAAAGTACCCCCATACCCTTTTGGAGGCTTCAGGTGAGGCGGTGGGGCTGCCGGCCGGGCAGATGGGTAACTCGGAAGTGGGGCACCTCAATATGGGGGCTGGACGGGTGGTTTACCAGGACTTGACTAGAATTACCCGGTCCATCAGGGACCGCTCCTTTTTCCAGAATCCTGAACTGGTCAAGGCCATGGAACTGGTTAGGGACAGCGGGAGCAAGCTGCACCTGATGGGTCTGCTGTCCGACGGTGGGGTGCACAGCCATATCCAGCACCTCTTCGCCCTCCTGGAAATGGCCAGGGAGGCGGGGCTGGACAGGGTTTATGTCCATGCCTTCCTGGATGGGCGGGATGTTCCCCCAGCCAATGCCCATACATATATCAGGGAACTGGAGGAATACTGCCATCGGCTGGGCACCGGGCGGATTGCCACCATTATGGGCCGCTACTATGCCATGGACCGGGATCGCCGGTGGGAAAGAACCCAAAAGGCATATCTGGCCATGGTAGCGGGAGAGGGCGAGGGAGCGGTTTCCGCTACTGCAGCCTTGGACCGTTCATATGAACTGGATATCACCGATGAATTTATGCTGCCGGCGGTGGTGCAAAACCCGGATGGGACACCGGTGGCCACGGTGGAGAAGGGTGATGCCGTCATTTTCTTTAACTTCCGGGCGGACCGGGCCCGCCAGATTACCCGTGCCTTTGTGGAGCCGGATTTCCGGGGTTTCAGGCGATCCGGTGGCCAGCCGGACATCCATTTTGTTTGCCTGACCACATATGATGTGACCATACCTGCCCCGGTGGCTTTCCCGCCCCAGGAATTGCGCAATACCCTGGGAGAAGTCATCGCCAGCCACGGGATGCGGCAACTCAGGGTTGCGGAAACGGAAAAATATGCCCATGTTACCTTTTTCTTCAATGGTGGAGTGGAGGAGGCCAACGACGGTGAGGACAGGTTGCTGATCCCTTCCCCCAAGGTGGCTACCTATGATTTACAACCCGAAATGAGCGCCCGGGAGGTTACCGAGGCGGTGGTGGACAGAATCAGGCAGCGGGTCTATGACCTGATCATCTTAAACTATGCCAACCCGGACATGGTGGGGCACACCGGGGTAATGGAGGCAGCTGTAGCGGCGGTGGAAACGGTGGATGAGTGCCTGGGCCGGGTGGTGGCTGCCGGCCGGGATGCCGGGTACACCCTGATCATAACCGCTGATCATGGCAATGTGGAACAAATGGTGGACGAGCAGGGAGAACCACAGACCGCCCACACCAGCGGCCCGGTACCCTTCATCCTGGTTAACGGGGAGGCCGGTGAGCTAGTGGAGGGTAACTTGGCGGATGTAGCCCCGACGGTCCTGGACCTCATGGGCCTGGACAAGCCACCGGAGATGACCGGCCACAGCCTGTGGAGGCCATGAAACTACAAATCCAGAAAGAGGGGTTTAGGATGAGTACCATTGCGGATATTTATGGACGGGAGATCATCGATTCCCGCGGTAACCCGACGGTGGAGGTGGAGGTGTTCCTGGAAAACGGCGGTTTTGGCCGTGCCGCGGTTCCTTCCGGCGCTTCCACCGGTACCAGGGAAGCGGTGGAGTTGCGGGACAATGATCCCAAGCGTTTCCTGGGCAAGGGGGTTATGGAAGCGGTAAGCAGTGTCAATGCGGTCATCGCCCCCGAACTGGTGGGTCAGGATGCCCTGGACCAGGTGGAGGTGGACCGTCTGCTCATGGAGATGGATGGCACCCCCAACAAATCCAAGCTGGGCGCCAATGCGATCCTGGCAGTCTCCCTGGCGGTGGCCAAGGCAGCCGCGGATTCCCTGCAGCTCCCCCTGTACCGCTACCTGGGAGGTACCAATGCCAGGGAACTGCCGGTACCGATGTTGAACATTCTAAATGGCGGTAAGCACGCCGACAACAATGTGGACATCCAGGAATTTATGGTGATGCCTGTGGGACTGTCCACCTATTCCGATGGTTTGCGGGCCGGTGTGGAAATCTTCCACCATCTGCGGGCGGTACTGAAGGGCAGAGGTCTGTCCACTACTGTGGGTGATGAAGGCGGTTTTGCCCCCAACCTGGGATCCAACGAAGAGGCCCTGCAGGTAATCATGGAGGCGATCCAGCGGGCAGGGTACAAACCAGGCGAGGAAATCAGGCTGGCGCTGGATGTGGCTGCGTCCGAACTTTATAAGGATGGGAAATACCATCTGGCAGGCGAGGGGGTTGTGCGTACCGCCGGGGAAATGATCGATTATTACGACAAGCTGGTGGCCAAATACCCCATCATTTCCATTGAGGATGGCCTGGCGGAAAACGACTGGGATGGGTGGTTGGAGTTGACCAGGCGGTTAGGTAACCGTGTTCAACTGGTGGGGGATGACATTTTTGTGACCAATACCGCCATCCTGGCAGAGGCCATCGGCAAGGGCATTGCCAACTCCGTCTTGATTAAAGTCAATCAGATCGGCACCCTTACCGAAACCCTGGAATGTATTGAAATGGCCAAAAGGGCCGGTTATACCGCCGTGGTGTCCCACCGCTCCGGTGAAACGGAGGATACCACCATCGCCGACCTGGCGGTAGCCACCAATGCGGGACAAATTAAAACCGGGGCCCCCTCCCGCACTGACCGGGTGGCCAAATACAACCAGTTGCTGCGGATTGAGGAAGAGTTGATGGATGCCGCCCGCTACCGTGGCCTGGCAGCCTTCTATAACCTCCGCCGGTAAAGGTGTTCTTTCATGTTTCCTGCGGGGAAACCCGAGTATAGCCCCTCTGGTTTCCCCCATAGCAGGAATTCTCGTCAGCAGGGCGAATATAACATGCTGTTCAAAATATTCCAATAATACGGGGGTAGGGCAGACCGCTGGTGGCATGGTTGTTGTCTTTTACCAGGGGCTATGATAAAATTATAGCATTGACCATGGACGGGAGGTGAACCCGAGTTTTGAAGACAGTACTTTTAGTATTCCAGGTAATTTTCTCCCTGGGCCTGATTGCCACCGTGCTGCTGCAGTCCGGCAAGAGTGCCGGCTTGTCCGGCTCCATCGCCGGCGGTGCCGAAACTCTGTTCGGCAAAAAGAAGGGTTTGGATACCTTGCTGGCGCGCATATCCGCCGTGCTGGCCTTTGGATTTCTGGCCCTGACCTTGACTTTGTCCCTTATCTAAATATATTGGGGACAAGCCTTTTTGGGGATACTTACCTGTAAAGTTGTAAGGTGTGTATGTTGCAAGGGAGGAAAAAAGAGGTATGGAATTGACGTTTTTGGCCCCGGTTGCCGGGGTGGTGGCCCTGCTGTTCGCCTACTACCTGACCAACAAGATTAGCCGGGCCGATGCGGGCACCAATCGGATGAAGGAGATTGCCAGCGCCATCCACGAGGGCGCCATCGCCTTCCTGATGCGGGAGTACAAGAGTCTGGTTTGGTTCGTGTTGGCTCTAGCGGTGATTATTTTTGTAGCCGGTATCATGACCAAAGGTGAAGGCAGCCTGCAGCCTGCTACTGCCATCGCCTACCTGGCGGGAACCATCTGCTCCGTGCTGGCCGGCTGGATCGGCATGAATGTGGCCACCAAGGCCAACGTACGTACCGCCAATGCCGCCCGCACCAGTGCCAACGCTGCCCTGGGCATCGCCTTTTCCGGCGGCGCGGTTATGGGCATGAGCGTAGTTGGTCTGGGTCTACTGGGCCTTGGAATTATCTACCTGATCTTTGAGGATGCTGCCATCGTCAACGGCTTTGCCCTCGGGGCCAGCTCCATCGCCCTGTTTGCCCGTGTGGGCGGCGGTATTTACACCAAATCCGCCGACGTGGGTGCTGACCTGGTGGGTAAGGTGGAAGCCGGTATTCCTGAAGATGACCCCCGTAACCCTGCCGTGATTGCGGACAACGTGGGCGACAACGTGGGTGACGTGGCCGGCATGGGAGCCGACCTGTTTGAATCATATGTGGGTTCCATCATAGCCGGTATCGCCCTGGCGGCAGCCATCGGCATCGCCGGCGGCAAGGGTGTACTGGTACCCCTCATGGTTGCTGCTGCAGGCATTGTGGCCTCCATAATTGGTACCTTCTTCGTCCGTACCAATGAGGGCGCCAACGCCCAGAACGCTCTGAACACCGGCACCTATGTAGCGGCCATCCTGTCCCTGATTGCCACTTACTTTATCACCACCGGGCTGATTACCGAGCCCTATACAGTAGGAAATAATACCTATACAGGTTTTGGCGTATTCCTGGCCTCCGTATCCGGTCTCATTGGCGGTGTCCTGATCGGTCAGATCACCGAGTATTACACCGCAGCCAAGTACAAGCCCACCCGGATGATCGCTGCCCAATCGGTGACCGGCACAGCCACCAATGTTATTGCCGGTGTCAGTATTGGGATGCTCAGTACCGCTCTGCCGGTAATTGTCATCGTAATCGCTATTTTAACTTCATTTAAGTTTGCCGGTCTGTTCGGTATCGCCATGGCTGCTGTGGGGATGCTTTCCGTCACCGGTATGACCGTTGCCGTAGATGCCTATGGTCCCATCGCGGATAATGCTGGCGGTATCGCCGAGATGGCTCACCTGGATAAGAGTGTGCGGAAAATCACCGATGCCCTGGATTCCGTGGGCAACACCACCGCCGCTATTGGCAAGGGTTTTGCCATCGGGTCCGCCGCTCTGACCGCTTTGGCCCTGTTTTCTGCCTACACCCAGGTGGCGGGGATTGACGCTATTAACTTGATGAACCCCAGCGTAGTAGCCGGTGCCTTTATCGGTGGCATGCTGCCCTTCCTGTTCGGCGCCCTGACCATGATGGCGGTGGGCCGTGCTGCCAGTGACATGATTTCTGAAGTGCGCCGGCAGTTTAAAGAAATTCCTGGTCTTATGGAGGGCAATGCCCGCCCGGACTATGCCCACTGTGTTTCCATCGCCACTGGCGCTGCCCTGCGGGAGATGATCGTTCCCGGCCTTTTGGCGGTAGCTGCCCCTATTTTGGTCGGTTTCCTCATCGGCAAGGAAGCCCTTGGCGGTATGCTGGCTGGCGCCACAATTACTGGCTTTTTGATGGCGGTAATGATGGCCAACGCTGGCGGTGCCTGGGACAATGCCAAGAAATACATTGAAACCGGCGAGTATGGTGGGAAGGGTTCACCGGCCCACGCTGCGGCTGTGTCCGGCGATACCGTGGGTGACCCCTTTAAAGATACCTCTGGCCCGTCCATGAACATCCTGATCAAGTTGATGACCATTGTGGCCCTGGTATTCGCGCCGCTCTTCATTTAATTGACAATGGCAATAGGGGGTTGGGTAGCGGTAGCTGCCCAGCCCCTTCACAATTTCAGGGGAGGGGGGCTTGAAAGGAAGGAGGGGTGGTAAACTATGGATAAAATTCATCCATGGGCCGAACCCATTTGCCTCCCGGGGACCGGCCCGCCGGTGGTGTTGGTACATGGTTTGAGTGGCTCACCAAGTGAAATGCGCCCTCTGGCGGAATTCCTGGCATCCCATGGTTACCATGTCATCGCCCCTCTGTTACCCGGCCATGGCACCACCCTATCGGACCTGCAAAGGACCGGTTGGCAGGACTGGTACCGGGCGGTGGCAGGTGTGGTTCACCGGGCGGCGGCCAAGGAAGATGGGGTAATGCCGGTTGCCGTTGGACTATCCACCGGAGCTTTGCTGGCCCTCCATGGTGCACGGCAGGGCCTGTTCAGCGGGGTGGCCGCCCTGGCTGCCCCCATGGTTTTTCGCCACCCGGTGGCGGAGATGGCTCCCCTGCTGCAATATATGATCAGGTATTTACCAAAGCGTAAAAGCCTGTACCATACCGAGCTGGAGAGGATCTCCCGCCGGTTTGCCTATGACCGCCAGCCCACCCGTTCAGTGGCTGAGTTGCTCAAACTGCGCCGGCTGGTATGGCGGGAATTACCTCTCATCACAGTACCGGTTTTATTGGTTAATTCCCTGGCCGACCGCCAAGTCCACCCGGTCAGTGCCGGCAAACTGGCCGCCAGGTTGGGCGACAGGGTTATGGAACAGGTTATCCTGTACCACTCGGTGCATCAGGTCACCCTGGACATTGAAAAGCATCTTGTGGAACAGGCGGTGCTGCGGCTTTGCCAGAGAGTGTTTGGGGTAGAAGGGAGGTTTGAAAATCTACATGAAAGCGGAACGCCCCTGGAATAAGTGTTTCGGCTGTGGTCCGGACAATCCCATCGGGCTTAGGCTGGAATTTACCCTGGAAGGGGATCTTTTCTGGTCTCGGTACACACCGCCTCCCCACTTTCAAGGATACAACGGCATCCTCCACGGGGGCATTATCGCCACCATGCTGGATGAGGTAATGGCCAACCACGTGCTGGCCTTGGGGCACCATGGGATTGTCACGGCGGAGTTGACGGTGAGATATGTCCAACCGGTGCCCATCGGCATCCCGTTGAAAATTGTCAGTCGCCTGATGGGAGAGCGGAGGCGGTTGTTCCAAATGGAGGGATGGCTGGAGGATGATACCGGGGAAGTGCTGGCCAGGGGAAGTGCCAAAATGATGATGACGGAAATGGAAAGGAAAGAGGCGAGGTAATTGGAAAGGGAAGAAGCCAAACAGCTAATGGAAAAACACCTGACCAACGTAAATCTACAAAAACATTGCCTGGGAGTAGAGGCGGTGATGCGCGCCCTGGCTGTCCATTTCGGGGAGAACGTAGAGCTTTGGGGCATTGCCGGTTTGCTCCATGACATCGATTACGAGGAAACCAAGGATGATCCCGACCGGCACAGTCTGGTGGGCGGGGAAATGCTTGCTGAGCTGGGATTTCCGGCGGTGGTGGTGGAGGCGGTGAAGGCCCATAATGACCGGCACGGCCTACCGCGGGAGACGTTGATGGCCAAAGCACTGTATGCTACCGATCCTGTCACCGGTCTTGTTGTGGCTGGTGCCCTCATCCGGCCGGAGAAGAAGCTGGCGCTGTTGGATGTTCCCTTCCTCCTCAACCGGTTTCATGAAAAATCCTTCGCCAGGGGGGCCCGCCGGGAGACCATCATGGCCTGTAGCGAACTGGGTTTATCCCTGGAGGAATTTCTGGGTATAGCCCTGGAGGCCATGCAGGGTATTGCCGTGGAGCTGGGTCTGTAAAGCCAGGGGCCTTTCCCGGGGTTGGGTATGTCTTTGGATGGTTAAATTATGCCTATGGTACAGATGGGCCAATGGAAAGGGAGTATTTTATTTTGATTACCAGAGAAAAAATCCTGAAACACATGCAACACAAGACATACCGGCCGCTCACGGTGGAAGAGCTGGCAGCAGCCCTGGAAGTGGAGGATATGGAAGCATTCCTCCGCCAGCTGGCCCGCCTGGAACAGGACGGGGCGGTGATTCTTACCCGTAAGGGCAAGTATGGTTTGCCGGAAATGATGGGTCTGGTGGTGGGTAGGGTGCAGGCCCATGCCAAGGGCTTTGCCTTTGTCATTAACGATCGCGCCGGTGAACCCGATGTCTTCGTCAGCCATGACGATCTGGCTGGTGCTATGCACAATGATCGGGTAATCCTGCGGATAGCCCGCCAGGGAGGGGAGGGCAGCAAGCCGGAGGGAGAGGTCATCAGGATCCTGTACCGGGCTAACCAGCGGGTGGTGGGGACCCTTGAAAAGGGTCAGGCCCTCGCGGTGGTGGTACCCGATGACAGCAGGTTAAAACATGATATCCTCATCCCCCCTGACAGCATGGGTGGTGCACGCCCCAAGGACAAGGTGGTGGTGGAGATTACCCGCTGGCCGGAACAGCGCCGTAGTCCGGAGGGCAAGGTGGTGGAGGTGCTGGGTCGTCGCGGGGAGCCGGGAGTGGACGTACTTTCCATTGTGCGCAAGCACCAGCTGCCGGAAGCCTTTGACAAGCGTACGCTAAAGGAGGCCGAGGCCGTCCCCGGTGAGGTGCAGGCGGAAGACCTGGTCGGGCGGCGGGACCTGCGGGATCTTCCCATGGTCACCATTGACGGTGAAGATGCCAAGGACCTGGATGACGCCGTATCCATCCAACCTCTCCCTGGCGGCCTGCACCGCCTGGGTGTCCATATTGCCGACGTGGCTTTTTACGTCAAGGAAGGCAGCAAGCTGGACAGGGAGGCCCTGGCCAGGGGGACCAGTGTTTACCTGGTGGACCGTGTCATTCCCATGCTGCCACACCACCTGTCCAACGGGATCTGCAGCTTGAACGCCGGGGTGGACCGTCTGGCCATATCGGTGTTGATGGATGTCAACCAGCAGGGTCAGGTGATCAATTATGAAATTTTTCCTTCGGTAATCAGGGTCAAGGAGCGCATGACCTACACCGCCGTGCGTCAGATTCTGGCGGACAGGGACCCTGTTCTGATGGAACGGTACAGGGATTACCTTGAAATCTTTAACCAGATGGAGTTTCTATGCCATGTGCTGCGCCAAAAACGGCTGGCACGGGGAGCCATCGATTTTGACTTTCCGGAATTCAAGGTGAAACTGGCGCCTGATGGGAAACCTACGGAAATTGTCCGGCGCAGCAGGACAATTGCAGAACAGATCATCGAAGAATTCATGATTCTTGCCAACGAGACGGTGGCGGGATATATGCACCAGCGGGGGGTGCCATGCCTCTACCGGGTTCATGAAGAGCCCTCGGAGGACAGCCTCCAGCAGCTCAATGAGTTCTTGCATACTCTGGGCTACCACGTGAAGGTAGGCCGGCGCGTCCAGCCGCGGGCATTCCAGGAGGTACTCCAGAAGGTGGCCGGAAGGCCGGAGGAAAAGGTGGTAGGGATGGTCATGCTGCGATCCATGAAACATGCCCGGTATGATGCGGAGTGCCTGGGCCATTTCGGCCTGGCCTCCGCACAATACCTTCACTTTACTTCACCTATCCGCCGGTACCCGGATCTCATCGTACACCGTATGCTGCGGGAGGTGTTGGCCAAGGGCCGGATCAATCCCAAGCGGCTGGCCAAGCTGGAAACCCTGATGCCAGAGTGGGGGGAACAGTGTTCCCTGCGGGAGAGGGTAGCGGAGGAGGCGGAACGGGAGACCGTTGATTTAAAGATGGTGGAGTACATGACCCGCCATATTGGGGAAACCTTTCCGGCCATCATATCCGGAGTCACTTCCTTTGGTTTTTTTGCTGAATTGCCCAAGGGGGTGGAGGGTCTGGTGCATGTTTCCACCCTGACCGATGACTATTACCACTACCATGAGAAACAGTTGATGCTGGTGGGACAACATTCCGGCCGCACATTCAAGCTGGGTGGCCAGGTGGAGGTTCAAGTGGTTAGGGCGGATGTAGAAAACCGGCAGATTGACTTGGAGCTGGCCGGTGAACGGGGTGCAGGTGCCGGCAATACATTGCTGCCGTCCTTTTTAAAGTATGAGAAGGAAAAGCCGGTTACGCAAAAGGTCAAGGGGAATGGTCGGAGGAAAAAGCGGGGAAATGGGGTAAAACGAGCTTCTTCCCGTTGACAAGGACCAGTAGTTTGTTATAATATTACTCACTGTGATGCCGGGGGGATTGGCGTGGGAGAGAAAATCAAGGTGGTCACCGATAACCGCAAAGCACGCCATGACTATTTTGTTGAAGAAACCTATGAAGCAGGTATCGTGCTGGCCGGGACGGAGGTAAAATCCTTACGGGCCGGCAAAGCCAATTTAAGGGATGCCTATGCCCGTATCGAAAATGGGGAGATGATGTTGTATAATATGCATATCAGCCCCTATGAACAGGGCAACCGGTTTAACCGGGATCCTATCCGGCCGCGCAAACTGCTGCTGCACAGGGCGGAGATCAACCGCCTGTGGAGTAAAGTCAGGGAAAAGGGACTTACTTTGATCCCGCTCAAGGTCTACTTCAATGCCCGGGGCAGGGCCAAGGTGGAAATCGGCCTGGCCAAGGGCAAGAAGCTGTATGACAAGCGGGATGACATCGCCGCCAGGGATGCCCGGCGGGAAGTGGAAAAGGCCTTCCGGGAACGGCAGAAATTGTAGGCCGAAAACTGCGGGGTTCTCTCGGCAATTTAGTTTAAGACGGGCCCACAACTGCATATCCAGCATATAATTAGGGATGGGCCTTGGAAATTAGCTTTGGGGGTGTACTGGTTTCGACGGGGGAAGGATTGGCAGGAATAGCGAGCCGGGGTTCCATCAGCCCGTAAAACGGTGGAAAGTTTTAAAACGCCAACGAAAATTACGCTTTAGCTGCTTAATTGCAGCTAACCTCCTGCCCGCTGCTCCCGCGGTGCGGGGCCAGGGGGTCACCACAGCGGGATACTCCACACCCAATTCTCGGAGGGTCTGGGGGAATTTCATCGAGATAGTCCCGGCGTAGCCTGTCTGCGGGCGCCACCAGGGGCGAAACCTAAAACACAGACTGCGCTCGGAGAAGTTTCTGTGGGTTCTCCTTCGGACAGGGGTTCGACTCCCCTCACCTCCACCATTGCAAGATTATCCGAACCATCTTGGTTCGGTTTTTCTTTTTCTTGGGGTAAATCACCTAAATTAATCGTCTTGTTGCCGTTCTGATAGTTGTAGGTGATATATATTTTATCCTCATACACAAAAACAGCGTTTACAAAGGTATCTATTACAAGACGCATATAGTCCGGGTCATCAACTTCCCCGCCCTTGAATTGTTCAAGCCAAAACATAATATGTTCTTTGGTCAGCATAGGCTTAACAATCTTTTCAGAAGCTATTTGCGCTTCAAGTTCCGTCTTTTGTGCTTCAAGTTGATTAAGACGCGCCTTTGTAGTATCGCTGAATACGCCTTGCTCTATGGCCGTAATGATATTCTTAATAGCCTTGTTCACTTCGGATAGTTGCCTTTCAAGAGACTTTAGCGGGCTGCTTGCCGCTTCGGACAGTTGTATCCTAACCCCATTTTCGGCTATCAGTTCGATAATATCATCCGTTAACAGCTTGACCGTTTCACCAACAACAAGGTTTTCCAACCAGTCTTTTTTAACCGGCAACTTTTCACAGTCATTATTCCGCTTGCGCTTAGTGCATTTATAGTAATAATATACCTGGCTTCTGCCTGTGCCGGATTCTCCCACCATATTAGAGCCGCATAACCCACAGAAGCATTTTGTAGACAGCAAATAATCAGCTTTTGCCTTTGACCGGGCAGGGGCTTTTTTGTTTTTCCGCATCTTTATTTTCACCCTTTCAAATAGCGCCCTGTCTACAATGGCAGGCACGCCGTTTTCGATTAATATATCCTGATACCGGTAAATGCCGATGTATTTTTCATTCTTAAGAAGGGTATGGAGGCTATTCTTATTAAAGGCAACACCACGGCTTGTCTTAAAGCCTTTGCCGTTAAGGTGGTTGATTATTTCCGTTACCGTATGCCCTGCGTCGTACATATCAAAAATAAGCGCCACTGTAGGCGCTGTATCAGGGTCTATTTCGAATTTCTTGTCCGCGCCTATCTTATACCCTAAAGCGATATTCCCGCCTGTTATTTGGCATTTTAACGCGCTCTGACGCATACCCCGCAATATGTTTTGTGAAAGGTTTGCGGAGTAATATTCCGCCATGCCCTCCAACATTGCTTCCAGAATAATGCCTTCAGGGGTATCGGCAATGTTTTCTTTAGCAGACAGCACCTTAACACCGTTCTTTTTCAATTTTGCCTTATAGATAGCACTGTCATACCGGTTACGGGCGAACCTGTCCAGCTTCCAGACAATAACGGCATCAAACAGTCTTGTTTCGCTGTCGGTTATCATCCTCAGGAAGTCGGCGCGGTGGTCACTCTTGCCGGATAATGCACGGTCTATGTAAGTGCCTACGATGGTTATGTTGTTATGCCGGGCAAATTCCTGACAGTCGTATATCTGCCCTTCGATGGACTGTTCCGTCTGATTTGCTCCCGGT
>DDKM01000029.1 GCA_002339345.1 Firmicutes bacterium UBA2598
CCCTAGCCGCCACCACTAAGTTCCAGCCGGCCGCCCCCAGCACCGGAGAGGCCAGGGAGAAAAAGCCCGGTGAAAGCGAGCCAACAGCCCAGCCCCGGGCCTACGAGGTGCAGGTAACCAGCCCGGGGGCCACTTCCGGGTCCGGTCCCATCGGGGTCACCTTTTGGGCGATTCTGGGAGCCGTCATGCTGGCCGCCGTCTTCGGGGCCGGCTACTTGATGACGGGTAAAGCCAGAAAAATGTAGAACCAGGTGCGGCACGACCCAGGGCTGCGGCATCCCTTTGCGGTGCCGCGGCCCGATTTCTTTGGTGTGCCCGGCATGGGCGATAGCTTGGCGGTGAAAGTCCGCTATGGGCCTGGCAGTGGGAACCATTAGCCAAAGGCAAGGGTGTCCATGGTGAGGTGCGGATACCTAACGCAGGTGGGTGGTGCAGGAAGTCGGCGGCTAAAAGCCGCCCCCTATGCCAATTAATCAAAAAACACTAATAGCAATAATTCTTAATCAAAGGTGTGATCTGGGTGAAAAAACTCGGATTTAAAAACTTTACAGGTTTTAGGTCATCCAGCCTGGCGGTCAAGTTCCTGGCAGCTTTTTGCGGGGTGCTGGTAATCAGCATCGGGGTTGGGATGACTTACCTGGTGCTGGATCAGAGTCGCCAGCCATATGAGCAGGAGTTAAACAGGTTGCGAGCGGTAGCTGTCCAGATGGACACCGTCAGGGACTATGTCCAGTCCATCCAGGGCCAGCTCAGCCGGGATAGAGAGAGTGTGGCCATCCGCGGTACAGTACCCATGGTGGCAGCCCTGGGTACTGCTGATCTGTATGCAGCCAAAATGCAGGGGCTCTTCGGGGTGCGGATAGCCAGCGACCGGCCAAGAAACCCGAAAAATAAGGCGGATAGTTGGGAAATGGCCCAGATGGAAGTCTTTCGCTCCAATCCTTCCGTGGCTGAGGTTTCCGCGGTGGAGGAGCTGGATGGCCAGCGGGTTTTGCGATATGCCATGCCGGTCAGGGTGACTGCCGAGTGCATGACCTGTCATGGTTTTCCGGTGGGGGAAAAGGATGTTTTCGGTTATGCCAAGGAAGGGTACCAGGTGGGAGATATCCGTGGCCTGTACAGCCTGTATGTACCCACCACAGCTCTGGAGACCCGGACCAGGCAGAACCTGATCCGGGTTTACGGGTTGGGCCTGGTGATGATTTTACCACCCATTCCCCGTTGCTAACAGTTTCAACTCCTAAGACGCTACAATCTTTATCCAGCATCGTGTCCGGTACATCCTTGGTAGCAGCTGCCCCTTATCAAAGAATGACTAGGACAGTTGATCCCGGCAGAATTGGAGAAAGGCCTGGGTGGCCGGTGAGCGGAATTTGTGTATATTTAGCACCACAGAAAAATCCCGGTGAATGGGTAGATTTTCGATGGTGAGCTGCTTGAATACCCCCCATTTGATCTCCCGCCGCACCGTCCACTTGGAAAGGATGGCGGCTCCTAGCCCTGCTTCCACCGCCCCTTTTACTGCTTCCGTGCTGCCCAGTTCCATTACCACATTTAGATCCCGCGGGTCAAAACCGACCGCCTGCAACCGCTCCTCCATTACTTGCCGGGTGCCTGAACCGGGTTCCCGCATCACCAAGGGTAATGCGGTTACTTCCTCCAATGATAGCTGCTTTCGTGTTGCCAGGAGATGGTTGGCGGCTACTACCACTACCAGTTCGTCCCGGGCAAGGGTTTCTATGTGCAGTTCATCGGTTATTACCTCTCCCTCAACAAAGCCCAGGTCCAGGGTAAGGGCAGTTACCCGTTCCAGTACCTTTTCGGTATTCATTATTTCCATAGTAATACTTGCCTCAGGATATTGCCGGTAAAAGGCGTTGAGCAGCGGGGGCAGCACGTGCCCGCCAATAGTTAAACTGGCTCCCAAAACCAGCTTTCCCTTGATGATACTAGCAGCCTGGCTAATATCCCGTTGGGCGCTGTTAAAAAGGGACAGGAGACGCAGGGAATACTCGTAAAGGATTTCTCCGGCCGGGGTGAGAGTGACCCGTTTGGTGGTCCTGTCCAGGAGCTTTGTCCCGTAGTATTCTTCCATAGCCTGTATCTGCATGCTAATGGCCGGCTGGGAGATGTGCAAGGTGCGGGCAGCTTCTGAAAAACTTTTCTTTTCGGCCACCACCCGAAAGATTTCCAGCTGATTTCGGGTCAAGAGGGAACCTCCTTTTCTAATTGCCTGCAGAACGGTTAAGTAATCTGGAACAATGCCAGCAATAGCCACCCAAACAGAGCCAGGGCCGAAGAACCGATCACACCCACCAGCAGGGAGCGGCCCCCTACCTGCCTAAATAACTGCAGTTCCACATTCAGGCCTAGCCCGGCCATGGCCATGGTCAGGATCAAAATGCTTATTTGAAGAATAAACTGCTCAATGGCCGGAGCCACGAAGGTAAAAGTATTTACCAAGCTAAAGCCCAGGAAGCCGAAGACAAACCAGGGGATGGGTAATTGCTGTCGGCGTTGTGGTTCTGGCTCCCTTTGTTCCCGGTTAAACAAATAACCCATAACCATGGCCACCGGGATTAATAGTGCCACCCGACCCAGCTTTACCAGAATTGCAATTTCGCCGCTAACTTTTCCGCCGGCCATGGCTGCAGCCACTACATGGGCTACCTCATGCAGGGTGGAACCGGTAAGCACCCCGTAAGCATAAGGGCTGAGGTGCAAGAGCGGTTGGACCAGGGTGTAAGTCAGTGTGCCCACGGTCCCCAGCAAAGCGATAATGGCTACCGACAGGGCGGTCTCGTTGTCATCGGCTTTTACCAGCGGTGCTACTGCGGCGATGGCCGCTGCACCGCATACCGCGGTCCCTACCCCGAGGAGAGAGGCCAATCGTCTGGTCAGGGATAAGTGATGCCCGAGCCACCAGAAAAGGGCAATCGTAAAGATTATAACTAATGCATCAATCAGGATGATTCTGGGTCCGGAGGCAATTATCAGATTCATATCCAGCCGGATGCCCATCAGCATCACACCCAGTTTTAACAAGCTTTTGGCCGCAAAATTGATACCTTGAGTGGCTGCTCCGGGTATTCCCATCACAGCCCGCCAGGCAATACCCAACAGGATGGCGATTATCATAGTCCCCATGATGGAAAACAGGGGAAGGCCGGTCAGCTGCCGGGCCAGCAGGGTTAATACAAGGGTTAGACTCAGGCCCTGTACCAAACCGAAGGACTTATTTTCTTTGCTTATTAATAATATTGTTTCCTGTGACATCGCAATGAAACCTCCGCGTCTTCCCAGGGAAGGAAACTATAGCTACAGCGAAAGGATAGCACGATTTTGGCAGAAAGAGAAATGCCGATTACTAATAATTTATATAAGTATTGCTTATAAGCGGTATATGTTCTCTAAATTGCACCAGTCCAGTGAATATGGCGCTAGGTTCTTAAGCCGGAATTCCTCTGGACCGGAGGTTTCCTTCCTTATCCAACCATAGGCGGATGCCTTTTTCCTCCCTATCAAAACGATAAACCCGATCGCCCACCGCTATAGAAGCGTTCTCAAAGGCATATCCCACGGTAACTACGGCTGCCGGGCCAGCCACCACCCTGGTGGTGACCCCACCTCTGGACCCTATCTCTCCCACATGCACATCCCCGCCAGCCTGTATCTTGCCACCGCGAAATACCCCGGATACAGTCACTTTCTTACCAGCCTGAATCCGGGAATTATAACAACCGCTGCCCACCACCCGGACATCGCCGGTAGCTATAACGGTGGAATTGAGGACACTTGATGCAACCACATCGCTTTCCGCAGACGGCGGGGACGCAAAGGCCTGTTCCCATTCTGCGGCTCGCCGGGCCAATGTTTCAACCTCCTGGAGATCACGCACGGCCAAAGGGGAACGAACCAGCGCCCGTTCCACTTCCCGGATAAATTCTTCCAGGTCTTCATCGGCTAATCCCGGGGGTATAGTTTCAACCTGCTTCTTGAAGGTATTGGCGGCAGCAGGAAGATGGCGAAACTTCCCCTCCAACAGCAACTTTACCAGGGGGCCGATACCGTGTTTAAGATCGCCCTGCTTGAACGCCGGGTGACCCAGTAACTGCCGGATAGCCATGGTCATCTCCTGTAAGCCGACAGCCAAAGCATGAACCTGCGGCTGTATTCCTTGTAGAAAGGCTGGAGCTCCCCCTGCGGCCACTACCGATGCCAGGATATTTCCCCTGATCAAGATGGACCCAGTAGCTTGAACCCTGGCCCCCGAGACCAGCCCTCCCACCCTAACATTCCCGCCGGCTTCTACCGCCATCCCTTCTGCCACATTTCCGGCAATTAGGATATCTCCTGTAAAGACAATGTTACCTGAAGCAATGTCTACGTCACCAGCATGCACCAGTTCAGGTAATACACTTACCTTCACCAAGTTACGACTGCGGGAGGCCACAGGACGTCCAGCCCGGGCCGCTACGGCCCGCTCACCATCCCTAGTAAGCACCGCTCCTTCACCTACAGAAAGGATAAAGTCCCGGGGCGACGGCGGCACAATTATCTCACCCTTGACGCTGGTGCCAGGACGACCCGGCCCAGGCGGGTGTTTGACAGCCAGGATGCCTCCCGCCTCCACCGAAGTAAAAACATAGCGTTCCCGGAAATCCACCGCTTCGTCTTCCCCCGCCAGTACCGGTACCTTGGAATTAGAGGGAAAAAGCAATTCTACCCGGCCGTCTTCTCCTGGTTCTGCAGGAATGCCTCGGGCGATAACCACCTCCTCTTCATCGCAGGATGTAACACCGTGAGAGCATGCTTCCCAGTCTACGCCATAGTTAATCCCCAGCCGGGATAACTCCTGCAA
>DDKM01000048.1 GCA_002339345.1 Firmicutes bacterium UBA2598
GAACTGCCGACCCCCTGCTTGTAAGGCAGGTGCTCTCCCAGCTGAGCTAATCGCCCGGTCACAAAAGTTAGTATACACAATCCGCCCGGTGTTGTCAAAGACAACTTATGGCAAACGGTAAACCTAACGTGAAGCGAGGTAATTATACCACACCGCCAAAAGAACAGTCAACAGAAGGTCAACATTGCCTCCCGCACCAGTTTGGCCGCCAGCAGAGTGGTCCGTTCCGACGGGTCGTACACCGGCGACACTTCAACCAAATCAAATCCCACCACCCGGGTCTGCCCCAACTGATGGATAACAGCAAGGGCTTCGCGGGCGGTAATCCCGCCTGGCTCCGGCGTACCGGTACCCGGTGCGTAAGCCGGATCCACCACATCGATGTCAAAGGTAATATAAACCGGCTTGCTGCCTATCTCGGCAATCACCTGGGGTATAATCTCCGCTACTTGGTCAGGGAACATACGGGTATTTTCCATGGCAAACCGGAATTCCTCGGCGGTACCAGACCTGATGCCCAGTTGGTAGACATGACCTGGGCGCAGGAACTTGCAGGCCTGCCGGATCACGGTAGCATGGGACCTGGATTCACCGATGTAATCTTCCCGCAAGTCGGCATGGGCATCCAGATGTACCAGTACCAGATCAGGATAACGGCTGGCCACAGCCTGGATGATTGGTAGACTCACCAGATGTTCACCCCCCATAAAGAGGGGAAATTTCCCATCCTTCAGAATCTGTTCAGCGACAGCACCGACCCGGTGCAGACTTCCAATCACATTCCCGTAGGGTAACACCACATCGCCGCAATCATAAAAACTAATCTCCTGTAGGGATCGTTTCAAGTAATAACTGTACTCCTCCAGGCCAGAGGAAACCATACGCACCTGCTGCGGCCCCATGCGGGTGCCTGGCCGGAAGCTGACGGTAAAATCCATGGGCACTCCCACTAAAGCAATGGAAGCCTCGTCATAAGTGGCGGCACTGCCCATAAAAACAGCATTGCGTTCTAACAGTTGTTGCATCTTCATTTCACCAGTTCCTGCACGAAACGGGGCAGAACGAAACAGGCCCGGTGTATCTCGGGGGTGTAATAACGGGTGTCCAAATGAGGGATCTTGCCAAGATCCACCTGTTCGGGATCATAAACCTTGCTGCCCAGGGTAAAACTCCACATCCCGCTGGGATAGGTGGGAATATAGGCCAAAAAGAGTTTAGTAATGGGGAATATGCCCTTGACATCGTCAAAAACCCGTTTGATAAGATCCTGGTTAAAATATGGCGATTCTGTTTGAGCGACGAAAATGCCGTCTTTTGTTAGGGCACGGTGAATGGCCCGGTAAAAATCAGCGGCAAAAAGTCCTACTGCTGGCCCTACTGGATCGGTGGAGTCAACCACAACAACATCATAATAATTTTCCTTTTCAGCAATATGTTTAATACCGTCCTCAACCAACACTTCCACCTTGGGATGGCTGTTTAAAGCAACGGATATTTCTGGCAGGTATTGTTTGCACAGTTCGATGACCCGTCCATCAATTTCCACCAGGGTGGCCTTTTCAACGGAGGGATGTTTAACAATCTCCCTGATAGCACCACCATCTCCGCCACCAACCACCAACACCCGTTTGGGATTAGGATGGGAATTGAGGGCTACCAGGGAAATCATTTCATGGTAAACAAACTCATCCTTAACGGTGGTCTGGAAGGCACCATCAAGGACCAGTATCCGCCCAAAGGCTGTTGTGTCAACAATCTTCAATTCCTGAAAGGGTGTGGTCTCCTCATGTAAAACCTTGGTAACGCGGTACTGAATGGCCACATTTTCATTTTGCTTTTCCGTTAACCAGATTCCCTGCAATACAAAATTCCCCCCTGAACAACGGATATTTGATAAAAAGATACATATTATTATATCAGATGATCTTGGAAAATAAACCCTCATTTTTCGGGGTATGCTTACATAAGAAAGGGGGAATTTTCGAACACCTGCGGGAGGCCCTTATGGAAAATGGTATTGAAGGGAAAGCGCCCGACACGCGGACACAAAAAAGGGATACTTAGGAAGTTTTCCACATCTCCGCCAGTGTTCGGTATTTAGGTGGGAAAACGGGTTCGAAGTCAAGACTACCCGGGACCGGATAGCGGATGCCGGCCTTATGGGTAGCCTCCAAACCAGACAGCACCTCTTCCAATAAGGGGCCTGGGATAGCAAAGGCCATTTCGTGATCCTGGGTATGGGCAAATACCCGTTCGCCATTCCCCGGCAGAACAACCTGGCATGTACCCTCAATAACCGTTTGCACAATGGCTTCCGAGCATTCCGCCCTGCCGGAAAAGGAGGAAGTCAACTTTCCTCCGCGATGATAAAGGGCCGCATGTACAAGCCGCATAAGCTGGGCGCCGTTAACATAGAGCAAAACCACATCCGGAATAAAGGTAGCCCTTTCCAGTGGTGCCACCAGTAAGCAGCTAATCTCCCCAAGGGGCAGACGGGAAACCGATGCTTCGGAAACTGCCCCTGCCTCTTTAGTAGCAGTATACATGCCTTCACATAAGTTCCCTTCGGTATAAAATGGTAAGGCTTCCGCAAAACCAAATACTACCGAACCGATTGGGCAACTTTGATCTTCCCTGCCTACTGCCATAGTCCATCCATTATGCCGGGCCATCCCTAGCACCTGGCATACAGCCAGTCGCTTGTTGTGGTCCCGGAGGGGACGACGAGCTTTGGGCGGGAGTTCCTCTCCCTGTTTGACCAAACGAATAGCCAGGGGAAAGGTGTGGGGCCGCAGGAATTGTGTAAATACCGTGGCCGCCTTTACCAAATCCATAACAATTCCTCCCGTTTTCCATGACCGCCTGAATGCGGACTTCATCCGTTATTGTGAAGCCTCCTTGCCTTGTTGCCACCGTTGCTCAAGATTGCACCGCAGGCACACTTCCGCCATGTCATTGCCGGTAAAGGAGGTTCCACACCGGGTACAACCCTTCACGGATCCTACAGTTATGGGCTTAAAATCCCTATTTGCAAGTTCACTTGCAGTAACCTCGCGCGTTGAACGCAGTACCGCCTGGGGACAAATTTCACCGCAAAGGCCGCAACCGGTGCACCTGGGTATACAAAGGGAAATGGTATACTTATCAACCTCCGCCCGGCGAAGGGCGCCCGTTGGGCACAACCGTACACATGCCCCGCAAAAATAGCAAGCACCATCAGGTTCCACCACCCGCACCCCGGCCAAAGGGTGGTGCAACCGGTCTGACTTCACTAACCTGTTGATGTAGGTTAAGAATAGTTCCTGGCGGGGTGAGGGTGAACGACCGGTCTCATCCCCCACACCCGGTGTGGGCTGCCGGCGAGGAGGTCCCAGGATACTATCCAGCACCACCACCGGTGCCTGACGGGCTCCCCGGAACATGGATGAGAAAAAGTCTCGCCGATTGGTGCAGTTTACCCTGACTGGCGGCTGGCTGATCCGCCGAACCAGCTCCCCTTGATCAAGATCTGTTATAATCTTTAATTCACCGCTATACCCTAGGCATTCCAGTAATGTCCGGGTCCGCAATTCCCACTGGTCAAATAACTCCCCACCCCGGTGCAGAGCACACCCGGTACATACATGTTTTTGCTTAAGAATCTGGATGGAGCCAGACTCTCCAACCATGCCCACCAGCAGTTCGGGTGCCAACCGCCCCAGGCAGGTGACCGGCAGGCCATGGGTAAATTTGGCACCTTCACCAGTATGGGCGGTACAATAAACCAAAACATGACCATATTGATTGGCCAGTTCCCGGCAGCGGTTCAACAGAAAGGAATCGCCATTGTCTTTTAGACTGAAAACACCGTTGGGGCAAACTGCAGAACAAAACCCGCACCCATTACATTCGTCGACAACCGGTCGATCATGGGAAAAGGAGATACCGCCAACGGGACAGACTTCCTGGCACTTCCTGCAACTGGCCCGGGTGGAGAAGCGGCGGGTGCATAGCTCACCGTTGATAGCCACCCCCGCCAGCCCGCTCAATAATCCCAACAGTCTGCCCAACTCCAAGGCTATTGCCCTCCCATACCAATGACCGTAATGGTATCTCCCACAGCGACCGGTCCGCTTTGCAAGATTCTAATGAAAATACCCTCCTTGGGCATCACGCAATCGCCAGCCTGGTAATAGATGGCACAGCGGGTATGGCATTCCTTACCGATTTGGGTAACCTCACCGATGGCTTGTGGACCAATGGATAGCTTAGTCCCAATGGGAAGCTCCAGCAAATCTATTCCTTCCGTTGTAAGGTTTTCGGCAAAATCGCCGGGCCCTACATCCAAGCCAAGGAACTGCATTTTCCGGATGCTCTCAATGGCCAGCAGGCTGACCTGCCGGTGCCAGTTGCCGCTATGGGCATCCCCTACCAGGCCGACTCCTTGTTCCAGCATGCCTTGGGAAACATTTTCCTTTCGTTCACCCTTTTCGGCACTGGTGCACACGGCGACAATTCTTCCCATTTACCACTCCTCCTTCCCAAGGGATTGATGTGATGTCTAACCACCTATATCGGACATCAACCGGCACTGATTACCCCAACTGCTGCCAGCCATCCGGTGTTGAACCGGTTTTAGCTGGAGGGCCTGTATCCACAGTTCCGCCAAATTCCGCTCTGGGTCTTCGGAAGCCAAGCCTGGGCGCAGGTCGATTTCACCGCTATCTTGCAAGCATGGACGCAGTTTCCCGTCTGCAGTTAGACGCACCCGGTTGCACCGGTTGCAAAAATGATTGCTGATGGCAGAAATGAAACCAATGGTTCCCTGAGCAGACGGAAGGGCAAAATTAACCGCCGGCCCAAAACCCATTTCCTCCTCCACCGGGGCCAAGGGCGAGATGCCCCTTTCAATTGTTGTTTTTAGATCAAAGGCTGAAATGTACCCCTGACTCCACCAACTATCACTTTCACCGATGGGCATCAACTCAATGAACCGGACATGGAGGGGGCGCCTGATGGTCAGTTCGGCAAACTCCAGGATCTCATCATCATTCACTCCTCTGATGGCCACAACATTAAGTTTCACCGGCTGCAAACCAGCCTCCAGGGCTGCCTCCACCCCGGCCCATACTGCCTGTATATTACCCCTCCGGGTAACCCGCTGGTACAGGGAATCCCTGAGGGTGTCCAGGCTGATGTTTACCCGGCCCAGGCCGTTCCGGCGGAGCTGGTCAGCTACCGGAGCCAATAAGGTACCGTTGGTGGTAAGGGCAATTTGCCTGAGTCCGGGAATTGCTGCCAGTTCCCCTACAAAATCCACCAGCCCCTTACGAACCAGCGGTTCTCCGCCGGTAAGCCGCACCTTTTGTACCCCGAGCGCCACCCCCACCCGGACGATCTGCAGAATCTCTTCAAAGCGCAGGATGTCGTGGTGATCCTTGCTGGGAATTCCCTCCTCCGGCATGCAGTAAATACACCGCAAATTGCATTTATCGGTTACTGAAATCCTCAGGTAATCAATGTGCCGTCCAATATGGTCCAGCATTGCATTCACCTACTTCTTCAGCAAGTACTTCTCCTCCAGCAGGTTCACCAATCCAATGGCATCGTCCAGTCCAAAACAGGGTACACCCAGGTCAAAGACCTGGTCGCTGGCAATGGCAATGAGCTCTTCCGCCCCACACAACAGGCCCTCCTGGCCGGTACCGGACCGGTATACTTCGATTTTTGGCTTGTTGGCCCGCTTAAAACCTTCGGTCAAAATGATGTCTACTGGCGGGAGCATGGCAATGACTTCATCCAGGGACTTTTCACGGTCCACCTTGCTGATCATGGCTACCTTGGCTGGAGAAGAGATCACCACCACATCTGATCCGGCCTGACCGTGACGCCAAGTGTCTTTACCAGGGTGGTCAATATCAAAACTGTGGGCATCATGCTTAATGGTGGCAACCCGGTATCCCCGGGACTTTAGTTCCGGAATGAGCTTTTCTAACAGGGTGGTTTTTCCCATATCCGACTTTCCTACAACAGACACAACCGGTACCATTACCACTCCCCGCTTTCCATCAATAAAATTACATCAACCATTTCACCAGCCTTCAAACCACTGCTACCGGCAGGCACATCCACCAGGGCATTGCAATACAAAATGGACTTGAGCACTCCCGGAGTTTGCCGCCCGGAAATACTAGCCCGGTAACCGCCTTCCCAACGGACGGTAGCCCGTAGAAAGCGCCGAGCACCTCCATTCTTGGCATAATCTTCCTCCAACAGTGCCTGTACCCTTGGGCGCCAGATATCCCTGCGCCCGCTCATTTGCAGGATAGCTGGGCGGCCAAGGAGTTCAAATGTAATCAACGCTGCCGCCGGATTTCCGGACAAACCGAGAAGTGCCTGCTTTCCTCTCCTGGCCAGTACGGCCGGAGTACCCGGCTTGATTTTGATCCGCCAAAACAGAATTTCCGCCCCCACTGCCAGGAAGGCCTCCCGGACTAAATCGTACTCCCCCACGGAGGCCCCGCCGGTGGTGATCACTAAATCGGCTGAATCCAGGGCCTGCGCCAGTCCAGCTGCAATGGCAGTTGTGGAGTCGGAAAAAGTACCAATGGCAATTGGTTCTCCCCCGGCTTCGCGAACTGCCGCTACCAAAGCATACAGGTTGCTATTGTAAATTTGTCCCGGTCCGAGGGGGACACCCAAATCCACCAGTTCCTCACCAGTTGACAAAATGGCAACCCTGGGTTTTTGGTAAACCCTGACCTGATCTTTGCCCAGCGCAGCCAGCATCCCCACCGCTCCGGAATGCAGCCGGCACCCCGGCTGCAGGACCATTTCTCCCTCCCGGACATCTTCACCCGCCCTGGCGATGTTACTGTTGGCAGAAGGGGCAACATATACCAGGACATCTTCCCCATCCTGGAGAGTATCCTCCTGGCGCACCACAGTATCGGCACCCCCCGGGACAGGTGCACCGGTCATTACCCTGATGGCGGTACCGGGTTCCAAAGTACAGGATGCCATCCGGCCAGCCGAAACATTGTCCACCACCTTTAGCCGCACCGGATTACTACGAGTGGCGGTAAGACAATCAATGGATCGTAACGCATAGCCGTCGAGGGGTGATCGATCAAAGGGAGGTATGGAAAAGGCGGCTACCACCTCTTCTGCTAGCACCCGCTGAAAACTCTGGGTTAGAGGGACTATCTCCGTCCCCCCCGTAGTGCAGCAAGACAGGATTTGGGCCTGAGCAACCTCCAGTGGGATGTTTTGCCGCATGAACATACCTCCTTAAGTCCCCTTGCCAAAGGAACAGTCGGGAAACCGGCAGTCCTTACATTCCAAGCAGATGCCACCGTGCCCGAGACCCCCCACATCCGCCCGCGTCAGGCGGTCACCAGCCAGCAGGCGCGGCAGCACCAGATCAAATATGGTAGTGTGGGCATACATCACACATCCCGGGAGTCCCAATACCGGCACTTCCCCAAGGTATGCCAGCATGAACATGGAGCCGGGTAAAACTGGTGCACCATACGCAACGATTTCCGCCCCCAACCCCCGTATTCCCGCCGGCGTGACATCATCTGGATCCACGGACATGCCCCCGGTAACAATCAACAAATCTGGCTTTTTGGCCATCAATTCTGCCGCAGCGTTAGCGATGGCGTGAACATCATCGGGTGCGAAAACCTGTTCAAATACTTCCGATCCCAATTCCGCAACCTTTTTCTTTACAACCGGTCCAAAACGATCGCGAATCCGTCCTTTAAACACCTCATTGCCCGTGGTGATCATTCCCACCCTCAGGGAACGCAGGGGTTGTACTGCCACCACCCCTTCCGCCTGACGGCAAATATCCTCCACCTGTGTGATTTTGTCCTCTGACACCACTATTGGCACAACCCTTGTCCCGGCGACCACCTGCCCGACCTCCACCACCCGGTTGTTATGGAGGGTGGCCACCACCACCTGGTCAATGGAGTTCAGGGAGAGCAGCACATCCGCTTTGACCTTTAACAGGCCGCGGCTGTTGGCGGTCAGGTTGACCCGGCCCTCATTGGGTTCGGACAGTGAAAGTCCCGGACCGGCAACCGCCCGGGCAATCCGTTGGGCGGCCAGATCTTCATGGATAATCCCCTCCCGCTGTTCCCATACATAAAGGTGTTCCTTTCCGAGGTTCAGGAGTTCCGGGATGTCCTCCGGACGTATGATATGGCCCTTTTTAAAGGCTAGTCCTTTGAACTGGCCGGGAATGATTTTGGTGATATCATGGCAAAGCACATGGCCCACGGCATCTTCAACCCTGATCCTTTGCATCATGTCTCTCTCCTTCCGTTGAGATCATTGCCTTAGCCTGTAGCAAATCCGCAGGAGTGTTGATGTTGTAAAAAACCGTATCGGGATCCGCCCAGGCAACAATGTCCGAACGGTCCACATAACACACCCTGACCTTTGAATAGAAATCGATGATTTTGTGGATATGATTGTGCAGGCATTGTTCAATGTGCGGAAGACAGCCCTTACCATATACCGCAAAAAGGGGCTGCAGGTGTTGGCCAAGTCGCGGTACCACAACATCATATCCCCCCTTGGCCTTCCCGGCCAACCAGGCTGCCAGACCGGCATGGACAAATGGCATGTCACACGCCACCACAAAACAGTGGTGATACCGGGCCTCCACTAGACCAGCATGGATGCCGGACAATGGCCCTTGCCGGGGAATACGGTCTGTCACCACCCGGGTCGGCAAATGGGCATAACACTCCGGTTCATTGCTAACCACGATTATCTCCGGAAACTCCGTATTTAGCCTCTGGATCAAATCCTGAATCAGGGGTTGGCGGTCAACCTCCAGAAAGGCCTTGTTCCGTTGCATCCTGGAGTTCCGGCCACCGGCCAGGATCACCGCACTAGCATCCACCAATTCCGTTAACCTCCCCTAGTGAGCAAATCCGTATCAAAAAGGGCGATGAACCTCAGCTACCCTTAATCACCTGGTTGGTTGCAATCCGTAATCTCTTCTGTAATCACGGCCTCTGTTTCACGGCGGCGGAACACCCGGGCGATCAAGATACTAATCTCATAAAGCAGTAGCATTGGGCCGGCCAGCAGCAACTGGGATATCACATCAGGGGGAGTCAAAATGGCTGCCACAACAAATATCAGCAGGATGGCCAACCGGCGGTACCTGGCCAAGGAGGTAGCCTCGATCACGCCGGTTCTGGTTAAAAAGAACACTACCAGCGGCATTTGGAAAACTATCCCAAAAGGTAGCAGGAAGGAGATTAGAAATCCCAGGTACCTGCTGACCGTCAACATTACAGCCACACCCTCCGCTGACGTGATCAGAAGGAAGCGGATGGCAATGGGTAGAACGGTAAAATAGGCAAACAAAGCTCCTCCTGCAAAAAGGATTATGGACGCAGGAACCAGTATATACAGATAACGCCGCTCCTTTGGATAAAGGGCGGGGAGAATAAATCCCCATACCTGAAGGATTATCCACGGAAGGGAAACGATTAGGCCGGCCATGGCACTGACTTTTAGCTTGGTAATGAAAGCCTCGGTAGCCGCCGTGGCAATGAGGGGCAGGCCCAGTTGGGTAACCGGGATAATAATCAAATTAAATAGCTGCTCCCGGAAAAACCCGTAGATAATGACAGTGCTAATTATTATGGCATAAACGGATTTGAGCAGCACCCGCCGTAGATCTTCCAGATGTTCCACCAGGGTCATAGTTTTTTCCATATTGTTCACTGGCAAATTCCTCCCGATAAATATCAAAAGGACGACCTGCAGAAAAGGCGCAGATCGTCCCCAAAAAGGTCGCAATCCACTTCTCCTTTCCACAAGTGGAGGCACACCCGTTTCCGGAAACCGGCCTATTTTATGCCGACGTGTACCCCGTGGGCCGCCCTGGCCCAGGCCAGCATACCCTAGGTCACCCCGTAGGTATATTGGCTCGGAGATCCATTATGGTTTTTGATCATGATCATCAGCTTTTAAGGCGATTTGATCCCTGATATCCTGGGTGGCCTTGCGGAACTCCTTGAGGCTGTTCCCCACGGCCCGGCCGACTTCCGGCAATTTTTTGGGTCCTACTACAATGAGGGCAATGGCCAAAATAACGACAAGTTCCGCCGGTCCAATATTCAGAAAGCCCAAACTGAACAATAACACCACCCTCTCAGATCCAGGACCTTCCCTATTTGTCTTTGGGATTCTCCAGTGGCCTGGATTCTTCCCTTACGGCACCTTTGAACTCCCTGATGGTTTTCCCCAGGGACTTACCCACTTCCGGTAGCTTACCGGGACCGAAAATAATTAGAGCAAGGGCCAGCACCAAAACAAGTTCAGTAGGGCCGATATTGGGAATCAGTCCAAACACCGATTGTCCCCTCCTTGTGAATACTTTATTTTAATAATATCCCGTCAGTGTCCAATTGGCAAGCCGGAAAAAGCAAAAAGGCCCGACAATTAAGTTCCAATAATTTCTAGGTATAGTATTTGAGTATCAGTTCCATATTAAAATTCGGATAAAACCAATAGAAAATTGGAGGTGTTAGTTTGTACCAATATTCAGGTTTTGGTGGGCCTATGGCAACAGGCCAAACCAGTGCAATGGGACTGGGTGGGCAATCAGCTACCGCCTTTGGCACAAGCGGCACTACCTTGGGTGGCCAAAATCTGGCAACCCAAAACACTGGGACCGGAATGGGTATGGGTACCGGTTTCAACCAATCTCAAGCCTTCGGCAATGTACCTAATTTCGGTGGCATCACATCGGGTTATACGGGGGCCCAGATTCAAGGCATACCCAACTTTGGCGGCATTAGCAACAACACCTTTGCCCAGCAAGCCTATAACCAGGGGTTACAAAATCTTGGTGGAACTACGGCTAATGTAGGAACCGCAGGAGCCAACATTCCGAACTTTGGCGGCATCACATCCGGTTATGCCGGGGCAAACATCCTGGGAGTCCCCTATTTCGGTGGCATCAGCAACTTCGGTCAGCAGGCTTATAACCAGACAGGTTATACAACCGGACAAAATGTAGGAACCTCCGCCTTCCCAACTGCGGGAACCCTTGGACAGACAGTGCAGGGATACCATGACTGGACCCAGCCTAGCACATTGGGGTTTAACCCCAACTGGACCCAGACGGTCCGCCAGGGCTATTTTACCAGCGGCATGACCTCAGGAATGGTTACACCCCAGGGTTTCCAGAGCAACCTGGCGTCTTCCGCCTTCCAACTGCAAGGCCAAATGGCCCAGGTTTCCAGTCAATTGAACAGTATTAATCAAATGATCAACCAATTAAGGCAGTCGGAAGCAAATAACAGGGCCCAGTTACAGCGTTTGCAACAGGTGGAAATGAGCACAGCCGCCCAATTGCAACAACTAGCCCAGGCAGAACAGCAAGCAACCCAGCAATTACAGCTATTGCAGCAGATGTTTAACCAAGTCAGCAGCCAGTTGCAGCAGCCGGGAAGTTTTGCCCAAGTTCCTGTCCAGACCAGCACCATATAAAGGCTACATCGGGATAGGGGGCGGCGAATCGCCGCCGACCCTCCCACACCACCTAGCAAGCGG
>DDKM01000068.1 GCA_002339345.1 Firmicutes bacterium UBA2598
AAGACTTAGCCGATAATTTTAGTACCTCCGGGTGGAGGAGATCATCGCGCTAAAAGTATCTCACGTGGACTTTAGAACTGGCTTGGTCCGGGTGGTGGACGGCAAGGGGGGTAAGTATCGGGTCGTGGATTTGCACCGCAGCTGCGCCCGGGTAATTAGAGAATATCTGAAACAGCGGGAGTCCTCTGGCCACGCTTATAAGGATAGCCCGTATCTTCTCGTAAGTGAACGTGGGCCCCAGCTCACCACCAGGGCGGTGCAGTTGGTGCTGGAGGGTTTAGGGAAACGGCTAGGGATCAAAAACCTTACACCTCATGCCCTGAGACATACTTTTTGCAAAAACCTGATCGACCGGGGCGTTTCAGAGAAAGACGTGGCGAGACTGGCTGGCCACGAAGATGTTTCAACGACACGAAAATATGCCCAGGCATCGAGGAAGGAGTTGCGGGCCGCGATAAACAGACTTTAATGAGGCAAAAACGGTGTACAGGATAGTTATCCTCCGAAGAAAGCCAGGAATACTTGAAAAAGTTGAACCTGCTCCCCCACCTCCCCGCTCAGCAAGTATCCTACCTTTTTTGATTGGCCTTTGGATCGGTAGCAAATTTTTCGGGGACTGGGTCATCCTCTCCATCCAGAGATGGCTCCAGGCACCATTTCAGATGCCTGATGGCAAGGTCAAGGAGCGGACCAAAGGCACCCCGCAAGGAGGCGTCATCAGCCCAGTTCTAGCCAATCTGTTTCTTCACTACGCGTTCGACGTGTAGGTGGTCCGGAATCACCCGGATAAGCTGTTCGCGCGTTATGCTGATGACGGTGTAGCGCACTGTCGCAGCAAAGATGGTGCAGCAAAACTGTACGAAAGCTTGAAGAAACGGTTGGCGCAGCGGCAACCGCAGCTCCCAGGCATCCGTGTACTAGTGCAAAACGGTTTCCGGGAGGTATACAACCTGGCCGGCGGGGTGCTCAAGTGGCCTTATGGGTTGAAATAACACACAAAGAACCCGAAAGAACAGATAAAAAAGCGAACGGCCCTCTATGGGGGCCGTTTATTTACCTCAGGCCTGAAACGGAGAGCAGCGCTCCCCCGGCACCGGAGAACAGCACCACCAGCCATGGGGGTACCCGCCAGTACATCAGCATGCCGAGGGCGGCGAGGGCCAAGCTGAAATCCGCCGGTGTTTTGATTGCTTTGGTCCAAACCGGGTTATAAAAGGCAGCCAACAGGATCCCTACCACGGCGGCATTAATACCCTTGAGGGCTGCCTGAAATGTCGATTGCCTGCTGATGGTTCCCCAAAAGGGTAGGGCTCCGGTCACCAGTAGAAAGGAAGGTAAAAAAATAGCAACTGTCGTGATCAATGCTCCCCACCATCCTTTGATAACGGCGCCGAGGTAAGCTGCGAATGTAAAGAGGGGGCCGGGCACTGCCTGAGCCGCTCCGTATCCGGCTACAAACTGGGCGTCGGTGATCCATCCGGGTGGTACAACCTCTGCTTGGAGGAGAGGCAGGACCACATGGCCACCGCCAAATACCAAGGAGCCTACCCGAAAGAAACTATCGAACAAGGATAGCTCGTGGGATGTAATCGCTTGTCGCAATAAGGGCAAGCCGGCCAACAGGCCAGTTAACATAATCCAGGAGAGGACGGCAGTTCTCCGGCTAACACCAATGTTCAGTTCCGGCCCCTTGGGGATTTGCCCCTTGGGTAGAAAGAGCCATCCCATCACACCAGCGGCGGTGATCAGAAAAATCTGTACCCAAGCCGTTTGCCAGGTAAGGGCGGCTATGGCAGTGAGGATAGCTATGGTGGCCCGTTCGCGATCAGGGGCCAGGTTTTTGGCCATCCCCCAAAGGGCATGTGCCACAACAGCTACGGCCACCACCATTAAACCATGGAGCCAACCGGTTTGGCTAACATCATAATCTCGTAAAAAGTAGGCAAAGGCCATCAGCCCCAGGGCTGAGGGAAGGGTAAAACCGATCCAGGACAGTATGCCGCCCAGGAAGCCGGCTCGCAGCATGCCAATGGCCATGTTCACCTGGCTGCTGGCCGGGCCGGGGAGAAACTGGCAGAGGGCTACCAGGTTGGCATAACTCTGTTCATCCAGCCATCTTCTCCGCACCACATACTCTTCTCGAAAGTACCCCAAATGGGCGATAGGGCCACCAAACGAGGTAAGGCCAAGGCGTGCAGATATTAGTAGTACCTCCAGGAGGGACCTGGACCGAACCTTAACATCTACATTACTTTCCATTGTCATTTTCCTCCAAGGCAATATCGCCATGCGTTATCGTAGATAGATAATACCATAGGGAGGGATATGGGCACAACCATGAATGTGAATTCTCAATTTAAGAAAAAGCAACTTGCGTTGCACACGATTATGGAGTAAAAACAAGAGCGTGGCAGCTATATTGAGCGGGTTTGATGTAATTAAAGGAGACAGGTGTGACCGTCAAGTACTTTTTGTTAATAAGTTGAAAGAATAGGTTGGCTTCGTGGCGGTCCATAGCCATGAACATTAAATCATCAATGATAACCAGGTCCGAAGAACATATCCGTTTAATTCTGGCCCGACTGCTACGAGTGATTTCCTGAGTTTTTAGAAGGTAAACCAGGGTCCCCATTTGAACAAAACTTACCTTATACCCCTTGTGGATGGCCTCAATACCCAGACCTAGTCCCATATGGGTCTTCCCGACTCCGGGCGGGCCGAGCAGGACCAGGTTGTAGGCCTGCTCAACCCACAGGAGCTCCCTCAGTTGTTGTAATTGTTTCTTACTCAAGGACTGTTGCTCGGCCAGATTAAATGTGTCCAAGGACTTATACTCAGGGAAACCGGCCCATTTGAAACGCTTCTCCTGCTGTTTTTCCTCCCGCTTTTGTAACTCGTGTCGGAGAAGACGGTGCAAGAATTCTTGATAGCTGAGTTCCCTGGTTTCGGCGTCCATTAGTAGATCGTCAATTACCTTTGCCGCCGCGCAAATATTAAGCGTATTCAGTTGCTGTTTCAACTCGGCGGTTGCTCCTGCCATACTCGGCCTCCAATCATAATCTGTTGATAAACCTTGATGTCTCTGACTTGCGGTTTGGTTTTAAGTTTACTGTGGTCAGTATCTTCTAGCGGCTTTGGTTCAGGAAAGCTGCCAAGATTTTCGGCAGAGAACCGACCTTGAAAGTGCTTTACAGCGTCTACGAAGTCTGTGGCACTGAAAAGCTTATGTTTTTGGCAGAATTCCAGCGCCCGGACAAGTGCCTGCTTATCT
>DDKM01000094.1 GCA_002339345.1 Firmicutes bacterium UBA2598
GTTGGTTGGTTGGTTGGTTGCAATTTTTATGCCAGTTCGACACATTCCTTCGACCTTTCCTTCTTTTTTCAACTGAGATGCAGGTCACTTAATGATAATTTTTTCCTTGTTTATTGTTTTATGGTTTTTCGACACGTTTTGGTATTTTCCTCCCTAATGCCAACTGTTTTCAGGGAGAACTGTAAAAGCAGGCTCAACTTCTGGTCTAGATCAAGAAAATGTTTTGCCTTTGCCTTCATACCGACGCCTATTGATCAGATGTTTTCCAGTCAATAACGGCAGTAAGGCAAAAAAGAAACCCCGCCGGTAAATGCAGGGCTGAATTGATTTGGTTTTGTGTAGGGTTAAAGCCTATCCCTACTCCCCGCTGCGCTCATAAGGAATGCCGCCCGCCGCCGGGGGCGTAGCCTTGCGCAGTACACCCGCCAATACCACCAGGGTCAGCACATAGGGGATCATCTTGATGAACTGGTATGGGATGGCGCCTCCTTCTACTACCCGGAAGCTCAAGGACTCGGCAAAACCAAAGAGTAGGGACGCCCCCATGGCTCCAAAGGGGGACCAGTTGCCGAAAATCATGGCCGCCAGGGCAATATACCCCTTACCCTGGGTCATGCCCTCCACGTACATCCCGGTGTGTTCTATAGCCAGGTAAGCTCCCGCCAGCCCGGCCAAAACCCCGCTGATCAGCACCCCGGCATAGCGCAAAGGGTAGACGTTGATACCCAGGGTATCGGCTGCCAGCGGGTTTTCCCCCACCGAGCGCAGCCGCAGACCGAAAACCGTCCTTTGAATCACCCAATGGCTAAAGGGCACCAGGAGAAAAGCCAGAACAATAACAGGCGACAAATTGGTAACCAGGGGCTTTAAGAAGGCAACCTGGTCCAGCAGGGGGATATTCCAGTGCTTGAAGCCGTCCACATGGGGGCTCATAGTCGCTCGCTGGAATAAGGCGATGCTGGCAAACCGGGCAGCACCGTAAGCCAGGATGTTCAGAGCCACGCCGCTGACAATCTGGTCCACCCGGAAAGTAACGGACACCACGGCATGAATCAGAGCCATCAGGCTGGCTGCCATAATGGCAAAGAGGATGCCGGCCAGAGGTCCATAGTGATATGCGCCCACAGCGGCCCAAAAGGAACCGGTGATCATCATGCCCTCCAGGCCAATGTTCACCACGCCACTACGCTCTGAATAAACAGCGCCCAGGGCAGCCAGCAGGATCGGGATACTCATCCGGATCGCCGAAGCAAGCAGTTCACTTAGGTCCATCACTTTACCCCCCCCTGCGCCCCAACTGTAACGCCAGGCTTTCCGGCTGCAGAGCCGAGGGCCGCTTCTTTCTTCTCCTGCTGCCTGATATAACGGCCCATCACCGATGAGAACACCACGATGCTCAGGATCATAACTCCCTGCAGAATGACAATGGTCTCCATGGGTACCCCCACAAAGGCCTGCACACCCTCGGCGCCCCGGTTCAAGAAGGCGAACAGGAAAGCGGCCAGCACAATCCCCAGTGGTCCGTTCTTACCGATGAGAGCCACCGCAATCCCGGTGAAACCATAACCCCGTGGGAAATCCAGGTCCATGTAACCGAAATAAGACAGCAAATCGCTTAAGCCGGTCAAGCCCGCAATGGCACCGCTTAAAAGGAAGGCCTTGAAGAAAACCGCTCCCGGTTTAATCCCTGCGGTTTCGGCGCCGGCGGGGTTATGCCCTACGGCTCGTAGCTCATAGCCAAAGGGGGTTCGCCAGACCAAAAAGTAATAGCCCACGGCCATTAACAGCGCTAACACCAAAAACCAGTTCAGGTAAACGTGCTGGGGCAGGTTGATACCAAAGTTGGACAGGAAACTATGCATCTTGGGCATTACCGCCGTGGCGGCGATCTTCGGCAGCCTGATGATGGGGTTGCCCACCCCGGGGGCCAGTCCCTGCTGTTTATCCATAAACACATCAGCAATCAGGTAGTGGATCAGGGAAAAGGAAACATAGTTTAGCATAATGGTGCTGATGACCTCATGGACCCCACGCTTCACCTTCAGGTAGATGGGTAGCCAGGCCCACAACATGCCTCCCAGCATGCCCATGAGAATAACCAAAGGCAGGTGGATAAAGGTCGGCAGCCCCTTTAAGGCAAATCCTGCCAGGGCCGCCAGGAATGTGCCGATCAGGTACTGGCCCTCGATGCCGATGTTAAAAAGGCCGGCTTTAAAACCGATGGCCACCGCCAAACCGGAAAAGATGAGCGGTGTCATCCCAAAAAGAATGATGGCCACACTGTCCAACCGCTTGAAGCTAAAAAGGAACATAGTCCGGTAGACTTCAACCGGGTTTTTATCAATAACCAGCATAACCAGTGCCCCAATCAACACAGCAAAGAGAATGGCAATAAAGGGTGAGGCAATTTCCAGTAGTAAGTATTTGAAACGTTTTTTCATGCCCCTACCCCCTCTCGCGGTTGCGCTTTACTCCCCAGCATGTAGTGACCGATCTCTTCCAGGGTGACCTCCTGGGGCCGGAATTCAGCCACTATCTCACCGCTGTAAATGACTCCAACCCGGTCACTCAAGGAAAGCACTTCTTCCAGGTCTGCCGATACCACCAGTACCGCCCGGCCCTGATCCCTGGCTTTGATCAGCTGTTTGTGCACAAATTCGATGGCGCCGATGTCCAGGCCCCGGGTGGGCTGGGAGGCAATGATGAGGGACGGATCGCGGCTCATTTCCCGCGCCAGGATGACCTTTTGCTGGTTGCCGCCAGACAGGTTGCGGATGGGTAAGTCCACCGAGCCCAGGCGGACGTCAAACTCCCGCACCAGCCTCTCGGCATGGGCTAGGATTTTCTTGAAATACAAACTGGCCGGGCGGGAAAATTCCCTGGTCCGGTGCAGCCCCAGAACAGCATTCTCCCAGACCGTCATCGGGAGAACCAGTCCCCGGTGGTGCCGGTCTTCAGGAATGTAGCCAACACCCAGGTCCTTAATTTCCCTGACGGACTTGCCGACGATAGGTTGACCCAGGATAAAGACTTGACCTGTATGCACCTTTCGCAAGCCCACCAGGGCTTCGATGAGTTCCGTTTGGCCATTGCCCTCGATACCGGCAATACCGTAGATTTCTCCCGCCCGCACACTAAAGCTCACATGGCGCACCGCCGGCCGTCCCATACTGCCCATCACGGATAGATCCTTGATCACAAGTGTTTCCTGGCCTGTCTGGGATTCCTGTTTATCTATCTTCAACAGTACCGGGCGCCCCACCATCATCTCGGACAAACGCTTCTTATCGGTTTCCCCGGCCAAAACAGTCCCTACCATCCGCCCGCGCCGCAAGACAGAAATACGGTCGGCAATGGACAAAACCTCATCAAGCTTATGGCTGATAAAAATGATGGTCTTGCCCTGGTCTTTCAGGTTGCGGAGATTGACAAACAGTTCTTTTACTTCCTGGGGAGCCAGCACCGCCGTTGGCTCGTCCAGGATGAGGATTTCCGCTCCCCGGTACAGCACCTTTAATATTTCTACCCGCTGCTGCTGTCCCACCGACAGATCCCAAACCCTGGTGTCAGACTCCAACCGAAAATCGTAACGGCGACAGAGCTCTTCCACCAACTGCCGGGCTGCTTTTTCCTTGAGCACCCCGCCCCGAGCAGGTTCGGAACCCAGGACGATGTTTTCCAACACGGTAAACCGGGGAATCAGCATGAAGTGCTGGTGGACCATCCCAATACCGTGCCAAATGGCCTGGCGCGGGCCATTAATGGCCACTCGGTTGCCGTTGAGATAAATCTCCCCTTCATCAGGCTGGTAAAGACCGGTGAGGATCTTCATCAAGGTACTCTTACCGGCCCCGTTTTCCCCAACAATGGCATGGATCTCCCCCCTGGCAATCTCCAGGTTGATGCTATCATTGGCCACCAGTCCAGGAAAACGCTTGGTGATCCGCCGCAGCTCGATGATATTGACTCCGGCGCCGGTTTTTTCCATACCAAATACATCCTCTCCCAGAATTTAGGCGGAAAACGGTGGGGTGTGTTCCCACCCCACCGTTTTCCCTCCACCAAGTTAATTCTTCGGCAGGCTCTTTTCGAATTCGGCCAATTCCTGCTTGTCGGCCGGAACCTGGATCTCGCCGCTAATGATCTTGGCCTTTAGTTCCTCCAATTTATCACTAATGTCCTTCAACATAGCCTCGTTGTACTGGTTGGTAGCATAGCCCACACCGTTCTCAGCCACGCCGAACACGGTGTATCCACCCTTGAATTCGTTATTGATGGCTACCCGGATAGTTTCGTATACAGCCTCGTCCACCCGCTTTAGCATACTGGTGAGGATGTAGGGACGCTGTTCTTCCTTGGCGGTCAGGGACTGGTCGGAGTCCACACCGATGGCCAGTTTCTTCTGGGCGGTTACTGCTTCAATGACCCCAATTCCGGATGCACCGGAGGCATGATAGATGATGTCGGCGCCGGACTTGATCTGCTTCAGGGTGAGTTCCTTGCCCTTGACCGGATCCTTGAAGGCCTCGCCGGTAGTACCAATGTAGTCGGACACGACTTTGACCTTCGGGTTGACGTATTTGGCACCGGCAATGTAGCCAGCCTCAAACTTCTCAATCAGCGGGATCTTCATGCCGCCTACAAAACCAACGGTGTCACTGGCGGTTTTCAAACCGGCTGCCGCACCCACCAGGAAGGAACCTTCATGTTCCTTAAAGAGCAGGGCGGAAACGTTGGAAGCCTCGGTCAGGCCATCAATGAACCCGTCGATAAGCCCAAACTTGGTATTGGGAAATTCCTTGGAAACCTTGGCAATATGGTCGGTGAACATGAAGCCTACGCCAAAGATGAGGTCATACTTATCTTCGGCCAGAAGGCGCAGCAGTTGTTCCCTGTTTTCCCCGCCGCCGGAGGGCTCCAGGTACTTGACCTGAATACGGTCACCAAACTCCTGTTGTGCCCGCTCCAGACCAGCATAAGCAGCATCATTGAAGGACAGGTCGCCGCGGCCACCCACGTCAAAAACCAGGCCCACCTTGAAAGGAGCCGGCTTTTCCGGAGCGGGAGCCGGTGTCTGGCCGGACTGGGGCTCCTCTTTCTTACCACAACCCACTACCACAAGGGACAGTACCATCAGCAATACCAAACCGAGAATTAATGCCTTTTTTCCCTTTTTCATCATTTACCCTCCTACAAAATTAAATGTAAAGTTAGTAAAGGCCCGGTGAACTGGGTGCCAAATCCCCCCTCTCCAGGATCAAATCCTGGTTCCGCTCCCATTCTGCCATGATCCCTTCGCCACTGCTGGTGCCCAAACGGTTGGCGCCAGCCGCCAGCATATTCAACACATCCTGCAGAGTACGGACACCACCAGAGGCCTTCACTCCCAACCGGTTACCGACCACCTGGCGCATCAGCTGCACATCATTAACAGTAGCCCCTCCGGTACCAAACCCGGTGGATGTTTTCACAAAGCCGGCTCCTGCTTCTGCAGCCAGGCGGCAAGCTGTCACCTTTTCCTCTGCAGTAAGATAACAGGTTTCAATAATCACCTTGACCATGACGCCGGCATCCACCACAGCCCGGATATCCTCCCGCACCAGGTCCAGGTGTTTTCCCTTTAACCAGCCAAGATTGATTACCATATCAATCTCCTGGGCCCCTGCCCGTACCGCTTCCGCCGCCTCGAAGGCTTTGGCGGCAGTGGACATGGCGCCCAAAGGAAATCCCACCACGCTACACACTTTGACCGGCGAACCGGCCAGTTCCCTGGCTACCAGCGGCACATAGGCCGAGTTGACACAAACCGAAGCAAAGTTGTACTTTTGGGCGCCGGCACAGAGCGCCAGGATTTCCTCTTCTGTGGCTACCGGTTTCAGGAGGGTATGGTCAATGAGAGCAGCAAGTTCCGCCCTGGTTAGGTTGTATTTTTCCATTAAACTGGTTCCCTCCCATACCGTAAAAATGACGGTCTGCTCTTTGGAGACCGCCGTTTAAATGTCGTCTAAGTTCAGGGTATATTGATTCCAGACTTAACTTAAGTCAATGGAACTGGTTCGCGAAGACTTGCACAACTCCTCCTGAAAACAACTTTTTCTCTTAATTCTCTTCCCAAATCTCCTGCTGTTTCATTTACGGAAACAGTATTCGACTTCACCCGATAATCTCCTGCAGGTAAATAATGCTCTTCTTATTGTTTGATAGCTTCTGTAACGCGACCGCCATCCGTAGCGGCTAATCGGTTGTGTTTGAATACAACGAATACGCCTGCCCGTCGTACAAAGAAACCCCGCCGGTAAATGCGGGGCTGGATTAATAGGTTTGGCTTCGCGCAGACCCTTTGGACAATTCGGCCTGACCTTGAGGGGGAGGCTTTCCCCTGTGGCATCAGGGGTTGGTAGGTGCGGGTTTCGCCACCCCTTGGCCGCGGGTCAACCAACCAAATCTTTCATTAAGCTTGATGAACCATGCCGCAGCCTGCTGCTGGATTAAAAAGGCCAGGGAAACCATCAAGGCCGCATTGGGTCCGAAGGCGGTAGCGGCCAGGCCGATGGAGATGGAAAGATTGCGCAGGACTGTTGCAAAAACCAGGGCCAAGGCGTCTTCCGGGGCGAACATCCGCCGCCCCACCTGGATAGCCAACAGGTAGTTGAAGAAGTAAAAAACAACCTGCACCAACAGGGCAACCACAAATAAATCCAGGTTGGCGGCAATACGGGGAGCGTTCATGCTGATACTGGTAAACACAATGAAAATCATGCCCCAGGCGCTGGCTGCTGGCAGGTAAGGTTTAATTTTTTGCTGAAACTCCTGGGGAGAATACCGCCGCAATAACATGGCATAGGTAAATACACCCGCCAACAGCGGTAACAGGATTACCATCCCGATGGTCTTGAGGGTAAGCCAGACATCCACCGGGACATACTTAACCACCATCAACAGGAGATACCACGGTGCTAGCAGGGATCCCAGCAACAGACCCAGGGTAGTGGCTTTAATGGCTGCCGGGACGTTGCCCTTGGCCAGCATGGTAAAGGCAATGGTCATGTTCCCCGTCGGCAGTAGGGAGGTAATAGCCAAACCGGCAAAAAGCTGCGGGTCCCCCATGAGGAAACCAATCCCCAGAAGGTATGCAGCTACCGGCACCACCAGGAAATTCAGGATGAACACGGTTACCATGAGCCTACCCTGGGTCAGGTTCAGCACCTCGCCAGGTTTAAACCCGATCATAGTGGGGTAAATCATCAGCACCGTCACCGGCAAGATGTATTTCTTCAGTGGGGAGGTATCCACCAACAGGCCGGTGATAAACCCTGCCAGGAGGATGATCGGAATCATCAGGGCAATGTTTTTGGATGGCCATAGGAACACCTTTTTCATCAGTGCTGCACTCCTTTCCCTTACCAAATGCCACCGGGTGGAGGTGACGGCTTAGAAATGGTTCTCAGTCATGGCGGCGATCAGTACATTCTTAATGCGGTCCAGGGATACCTGCCGGGCTTCCAGGGGAATGCCCATCCAGTCGGAAAAGTCCAGGATTTCCTCCGGCTGCTCCTCCATATACCGGTCGAAAAAGCCCAGGGCATCCAGCATTACCGCTCCCCCGGTATACTGGGGGAAGTTTTCGTTGGCGGTGGCCTTATCCCAGCCCTTGAACTCCAGGTCGCGATACTTCAGCCAGCCTGGTGTGCAAAACCACACCTTTTGTCCCGCTGCAATTTCCTCCCTTTCTTCAACGGAGGCCACCATATCGATACAGTTGTGCACCATGGTCCGGGATATGAAATACCCTTCTTCCCGCATTTCACCAATTACTATGTCAATGGTCCGGAGGGGCTCCCAGACATTAACATAGCAATAGGTTCCCCCATATACCACAATGATTTTCCTGGCATGTTCCTTGGCCACCGCCAGCTGCTTTAATAGCTGCTTTTCCAGGTCGGCAGGGGTTTGGTGCAGGCCAGGCGTTGTATATAAAAGGATTTTGACATCCAAGAAACCGGTTTCTTTAAGATAATTCAACTCTGGACTCATGGTACCGCAAGCTACAACGGCGTAATCCCTGAACGTAATATCCCTTTTCATGGTGTTCCCCTCCACCATCTGCATTTCACTTCTACTTACTTTTTGCGTAAGCAGTATTAAGTATATTAAAATATGTTTTACCATACCTGTCAAGACCGGTAAAGATGAAAAGGGCAACCCGCCAAGTGGGGCTGCCCTGATGGTCCAGCCATGCAGTTTTCTTTACGGTTTAACTCTCCCGCCGGGAAGTCCCCGTCCTGAGCTTTCCCTGCTCGCGAAGGGAGAGCGAAGGGCGGGGATGAAAGGCGGCATTTCTATAAACACCTGTTCGCGCACTCCCTTTTGTGGTATAATGTGGTAAAGCGTCCACCTGCAGACAAGGGGTCGGAACACCAATCGTGCTTGGTAGCCCTGGGTTCCGTAAAGTCAAGGGGGAGTGCCAAGCAGACGCAGTACCGTGGGGACCACGGGAATTCAAGCCTGCCGAGACACCGCAGGTTGTCTGTGAAGCAGGAAGCTCACGCCTCTACAGGCGGTAGTAGTTCACTAATGCAAATAGCCCTTTTAGACTAACCGGAAGTGTTACTTCACTTCCATGTAGGCGCCCTTCATGGGTGAAGCTGCCAGGCGTTTAAAGAGACCCAGCACTCCCTTGGATACCCCTGTTTTGGGCGGCTGCCAGCGGGCCCGCCGTTCTGCCAGAATAGCATCCATTTCAGCAGCGCCCTTGGACTCCCCACCCACCCCAATGATGGCCAGCGAACGGCCTGGAATATCAATGGCGATAAGATCCCCTTCCTCCACCAGGGCAATGGCACCACCTACCGCCGCTTCCGGTGAGACATGGCCGATGCACGGGCCCCGGCTGGCCCCGGAAAAGCGGCCATCGGTAACCAGGGCGGTGGTGGCTACCAAGTCGGGATTGGTGTAAATGGCTTCGGTGGTCTTTAACATTTCCGGCATGCCGGCACCCCGGGGCCCTTCATAGCGGATAATGACTACATCCCCTGGGTTGATGCGCCCTTCCAGGATGGCAGCTACCGCCTCCTCCTCGGAATTGAAAGGCCGGGCCGGGCCGACGTGATTGTGCATTTCCGGCGCCACGGCAGCGTGCTTGACCACAGCACCCTCAGGGGCCAGGTTACCGGTCAGTACCGCTAAACCACCGCCGGGCTTGTACGGATCTGCCACCGGGTGGATGATATCTTCCTTTTTGAGCCCGTAGTTGACCAGGAAGGAAGTGGTCTGGCGGAAAAACCCGCCTGCTTCCAGGTCTGCTAGGTTCTCGCCCACCGTTTTACCTGTAACGGTAAGGGCGTCCAGGTGCAGGAAATCCTTGATCTCCCGCATGATGCCCGGCACCCCGCCAGCGTACCACAACAGTTCCGTCGGCCACTTGCCGCTGGTCTTCAGGCTCACTAACACAGGAATCTTCCGGTGGATTTCATCAAATACCCTGGGATCCAGCTCAATACCGACCTCCCGGGCGATGGCCGGCAGATGTAATACGGCATTGGTGGAACCGGAAACGGCGGCATGGACCATGATGGCGTTTTCAAAGGCCTTCCTGGTCAAAATCCGACTGGGGCGGATGTCCCGCGCCAGCAATTCCAGGGACTGGCGGCCAGCCCGGTTGGCGTTCTGGGTGATCTTGTTGGTTACCGCCGGGGTTAGGGCACTGCCTGGCAGGGCCAGGCCAAGGGCTTCGGACATCACCTGCATGGTACTGGCAGTCCCCATGAACTGGCAGGCGCCGCAGGTGGGGCAGGCTTGGTTCTGGTAGTACAACAGTTCCTCCTGGGTCATTTCTCCCTTGAGCACCTGGTTGCCGCACTCGTACAGTTTTTCCGAGGACATGTATCCCGGTCCCGGCATCATCGCTCCGCCCGGTACGTGCAGGCCGGGCATGTCCAACCGCGCCAGGGCGATTAGATGGGCCGGAATGGACTTGTCACAACTGGAGATGAGCACCATACCATCAAAATGGCCGGACAGGGCGTGGATTTCCACCATGGCGGCGATGATCTCCCTGGACACCAGGGAGTAATTCATCCCGTCATGGCCCATGGCAATACCGTCACACATATCCGTCACGGTATAAACGGCAGGTTTACCGCCCTTTTCGTACACACCAATCTTTGCCGCCTCAGCAAGGCGATCCAAATGATAACTGCCAGGGTGGCTTTCCCCGAACACGCTGTCCACCAGTACCTGGGGCTTGGCCAGGTCCTGGATATTCCAACCCGTCCCCAGGCGCAGGGAATCACCCTGGGCATTAACCTCTCTAAGCTGCTGACTCCTTAACATATTTCTTCCCTCCCAGTATGAAAACCCGGATCAAAATCCAATCCGGCATTTGTCTAATTGTACCATAACCGGACGTGCCAAGGGCAACTTTCATAATATTTAGGACTGCCATAATTGTTATTGCCAGGCCCAAGGCTATAGTAACATTGCGGGTTTGTAGGCAGCCAGCGCCGCCGCAACTCCCGCCAGGAGATCGTGGTTACCCGGAGAAAGGGCCAGAAACCCCTGGGGCAGGAGCAGGGCCTGCACAATTAAGGCGGTCAGGAGTACCTAAAATAAAATGTTCTTCTTGACGAAAATAAAAAGATGGATTAAAATAACAAAATAGTTTGTTATATAAACTATTCACTTAGCCAACCAAAGAGGGGGTGCCTGTGGGTGCATGGGGAGATCAGACCATATCTGGAGCGACTAGAGGTATTATTTCCAGTATTGTTCCGGCGGTTAGAGACTAGAAGCCGTGGTGCCAAAGGGGACTTGTCCATTGTCCAGCGGATGGTCCTGGCCATACTGATGGGCAAAGAACAGACCACCATGTCGGAATTGAGTTCAGCCCTGGGGATCACCAAGGGAGCAGCCACCACTTTGGTAGACCGCTTGGTGGAGGATGGACTGGCATCCCGGGCGCGGAGCGAATCGGACCGCCGCTTGGTGTATGTTCAGCTAACGGAAAAGGGCCGCCTGGCACTGCAGGAAAGTAAGCGGCAGAGGCTTAAGGCACTGGGGGAATACCTGGCCCTGTTGGAAGACGAAGAAGTGGACGCTTTGGTGCGCATTCTGGAAAAGCTGGCCGGGGTAATGGGCCCGGAAGGGTTGAAAGGCCAGGGGTAGGATGGCTGAAATAGGATGCGCATGCCGTAGGCGGTATGGAACGACAGATTACAGGGCTGCCCCTTCTGGTACGGGCGGAATTAGGTGATAAAGGAGAAGAATTGCATGGAACTTTTGGAAGGTACACAAAAGAAATGGGTGCTGATTGGCCTGCTCTTTGGCATGCTGCTGGGCTCCCTGGACCAAACCATCGTTGGGACCGCCATGCCCCGGGTGATTGCCAGCCTGGGTGGCATGGATCTATATGCTTGGGTATTTACAGCCTACATGCTGGCGGCCACCACTTCGGTGCCCATTGCCGGCAAAATGGGTGACTTGTTTGGTCGCAAGTATTTTTATATTGGGAGCCTATCCCTGTTCATGGTGGGGTCCATGTTCTGCGGTATCGCCACAAACATGACTCAACTTATTCTATTCCGTGCCCTGCAGGGGCTGGGGGCAGGTAGCATGATGGCTAACGCCATGGCTATCGTTGGGGACCTCTTTCCCCCTGCCCAGCGAGGCCGCTACCAGGGTCTCATGGGGGCGGTCTTTGGGCTGTCCAGCATCGTCGGACCGGCGCTGGGAGGCTACCTGACCGACCAGTTGAGCTGGCGGTGGGTATTTTTTGTGAACCTGCCCGTCGGTATCCTTGCCGTGACAATTCTCCTGTGGTCCATGCCGGTAGTACGCTCAACCCTACGGCGTTCGGTTGACTATTTGGGCGCCTCCACCCTCTTATTGGCCGCCATCCCCATGCTGCTGGCCTTTTCCTGGGCGGGCAAGGAATTTGCCTGGGGCTCCCCCAGAATCGTGGGATTGCTGGCATTCTCCGCCCTGGCCTGGGTAGCCTTTGTGCTGGTGGAAAGGCGGGCCAAGGAACCCATCCTGCCCATGGACCTGTTTGGCAACCCGGTGATCGCCGTATCCAGTGCCGTGGTGTTTCTCACCGGAGCCGCCATGTTTGGCACCATTATGTTCATTCCGTTGTTCATGCAGGCGGTGGTGGGTCTTTCCGCCACCAACTCCGGTATGCTGCTGACCCCGATGATGTTATCCATGGTGGGGGCCAGTATCTTCGGTGGTCAGGTGATCTCCCGCACCGGCAAATACAAATGGCTAACGGTGGCGGCCATTGGGGTGATGGCGGTGGGCATGTACCTCCTGTCCCTGATGACGGAAACGACCTCCCATGCCCAGGTAATTCGTAACATGATCATCGTGGGCGTCGGGCTGGGTGTAACCATGCCGGTATTCACCATCATCGTCCAGAACGCCGTGCCCCACAGCCGCCTGGGAGTGGGTACCGCGGCCATTCAATTTTTCCGCAGCATCGGGGGGACCATTGGGGTGGCGGTGTTCGGCACGTTTCTGACCTCCCGCATGCAGCGGGAAATTAAAGGTCTCATACCCGATCAAGTACCGGGAATGGCTGGAGCCGGTAACCTGGCGGAAATCGCTGACCCGCAGGCGCTGATCAACCCCGACGCCCTTGCCGCCATCAAGGCTCAAACACCGGAGTTTATGTTGCCTTTGCTTGATAAAATCCTGGACGACGTACGCAGCGCCCTGGTGGTCGCCCTCCACGATGTGTTCCTGGCGGGTTTTGTGGCCATCACTGCAGCTTTTGCTTTGGCCCTGTACCTCAAGGAACAACCCCTTCGCCGGTCCCAACGCGACCAGGAAGGGGCTGTTGAAGGCCAGCCGGTGCTGGCAGTGCAGCTGGAAAAAAGTTAGCCCTCCATGCCGCCCAGGGGGAAACCCGTAGCGGAAAGAAAACTGGACATGGGCAGGATGCCCGGTCAGGCGGATTTGAGTACCAAAGCTGTGGCGCTTGCCTAGTGCCGTGTGGGGGGATCCTTTGCCGGATTCCCCTCCTCTTCCCATGCCTCAAATTTTTGGGAACGGGAGTTTTCCAGCGGTACTTCAGGCAGCATGAACCTCGAATGATGGTCTACATGCTTTTTATAGGCGGGTTTCACAGGAATGCCCAGCCGGGTTTGTAAGCTAATGCGGTAATCCCTTGTCATTACATTGGCCAGAGACCCAAGGAGCAATAACCCGGCAAAACCAACCAGGGGAAACAGGATGCCCACCAGCCGGGAGAAACCAACCTGGGCGGTAAAAAAGGCAATCAAGCTTGTACCTACCGCAACCATACGAAACACGGGTCCGCCTGGATTAGCCACCCGGGCGCAAAACCCGTACAGGCTGCCTACCGCCGTTGTGAAGATGCCCACCAGGAGGATGATACTGTAACCGGCGCGAAAGACCGGCGAAAGCTCCCCGGCAATAAACAACATGGGCACCTCGTAGGTGGCCGCAGCGGGAGCCCTGGTTAGCAGGGCAACAGTGATGGCCAGCGCCCCGATACCAAGGCCAAGGGAACCCATGATGGCCCCCGCCTGTAAATTGGCCGGGGAAGTCAGTGGACCCAGGGGGGCCAATACGGCAATGCCAATCACTAAATTGTAAGAAACGTATAGCAAGGCAGCCAGGGGCCAAAAGGGCACGGCGGCTCGCCCCACCTGGGACCACTGCAAATTTTGCGCAAATGCACCCGGGGCGCCAATCACCGTGGCCACCCCCACCGCCAATATGGCGACCACAAGGGCTGGCACCAGATAAGTAAGGGCGGCAACGATCCCGCCAATGCCGCCCAGGACGGTAACAAGGGTAAAGACCAGCATCACGAAAATGCCCAGCAAGGGGGAAAGCCCAAACTCCTGGGCGAAAATGGCGCCGGCACCAGCCGCCATGACCGATACCCCGCCGAATAGAAAAAAGGTGATCACCCCATCCACGGCGGCGCCAATATGGCGACCGCCGGCGTGTTTAATCACCGACAGGTGGGAGTTGGCCTTTAGCCGTCTGCCCAGTTCCAGGATGGCGTAACCAAACAGGGAAAACAGGATGGTGGATATGAACACCCCGATCATCCCCCATCCCCCAAAATAGGCAAAAAACTGCAGTACCTCCTGTCCCGATGCGAAACCCGCCCCGATGATGGTACCAATATAAGTGGCTGCTATTTTATATGCCGGCAGTTCTGCGGCTTTTGGCGGTTGTTGTTTCATCATAGGCATAGTTTACCCCGGATTTTGGAGAAAAACCGTGGGGGATTCGCTGTCCTTCACGCATAATACTGGATGGAAACGCGTCTGCAAGGGAATCGGGGTGATGCTGTGGAAGAGCAAGAACTTCATGCCCGCCCCGTGGTAAAGTTAACTGCCATGTTTTATAATGGCCTTTGGATAGCGAATTAACAGGGATATTTTTAACCAGGAGGTTTTCCATGTCACTGCTTGCCAAACAAATCGCCAAGGAACTCGGCATCTCCCCCGCTCAGGTGGAAGTCGCCGTTAAACTGATGGACGAGGGAAATACCATTCCCTTCATCGCCCGTTACCGTAAGGAAGCAACCGGGGAACTGGATGAAAACACCCTGCGGGAGCTGCAGGAAAGGCTTACCTACCTGCGGAACCTGGCGGAAAAAAAGGAAGAGGTCATCCGCCTGATCGCCGAACAGGAAAAACTGACCCCGGAACTGGAAGCCAAAATCCGGGCCGCCACCAAATTGGTGGAAGTGGAAGACCTCTACCGCCCCTATAAACAAAAAAGGCGCACCAGGGCCACCAACGCCAGGGAGAAGGGTCTGGGACCCCTGGCGGAAGTGCTGCTGGCCCAGACCCCAGCCGGTCTTGACATGGTTGGGGCAGCAGCGTCCTTCGTGAATCCCGAACTGGGGGTGGCCACAGTGGAGGAGGCCCTGGCGGGGGCGCTGGATATCATAGCGGAAACCATCTCCGATGATGCCGCCATCCGGCATACCATCAGGGAAATCACCCGGCGGGAAGGAATGGTGGCGGTAAAGGCCAGTGGGGAGGATGCCGACCCCACCTACCAGATGTACTTCGAGTATACGGAGCCTATCGCCAAGATCCCGCCCCACCGGGTGCTGGCCATTAACCGGGGTGAGAAGGAAAAAGCACTGGCGGTCAAAATCTCTGCACCAGCGGAAAAGATCATCGCATTAATGACTAACAACATAGTCCAAGACCAGAACTCCACCTTCGCCCCATACCTGGCGACCGCCATCGAGGACGCCTACAAGCGACTCATCGCTCCCTCCATTGAGCGGGAAATCCGCAATGAACTGACTGCTGTAGCAGAGGAGCAGGCCATCAAGATCTTTGCCAAAAACCTCCACAATCTTTTACTTCAACCGCCGGTCAAGGGTTTCACCGTTCTGGGCATCGACCCGGGCTACCGTACCGGCTGCAAGCTGGCGGTGGTGGATGAGACGGGAAAACTGCTGGAGGTGGGGGTTATGTATCCCCATATGCCCCAAAACCAACGGGACAAGGCTAAAGCCATTTTAAAGGAATTGATCACCAAGAATGGTGTGGATGCCATCGCCATCGGCAACGGCACCGCCTCCCGCGAAACGGAGGAACTGGTGGCAGAACTCTTAAAGGAAATGAATACAAGTGTACAGTATGTCATCGTCAGCGAGGCGGGAGCATCGGTTTATTCCGCCTCCAAGGTGGCCAACGAGGAGTTTCCCGACTTTGACCTTTCCTTACGTAGTGCAGTCTCCATCGCCCGGCGACTGCAGGATCCCCTGGCGGAACTGGTGAAAATCGAGCCCAAGGCGGTAGGTGTAGGGCAGTACCAGCACGATGTAACCCCCAAACGCCTGGACGAGGCACTGGCTGGTGTGGTGGAAAGTGCAGTGAACACCGTGGGGGTGGATTTGAACACCGCCTCCCCTTCCCTATTGCGCTATGTATCCGGCCTGAATGCCACCGTAGCCAAAAATATCGTCAGCTACCGGGAGCAGCACGGAAAATTTCGTCGGCGGACGGATTTGAAAAAGGTGCCGCGGCTGGGAGAACACACCTTCACCCAGTGCGCCGGTTTTCTACGGATACCCGACGGCTCATACCCGTTGGACAGGACATCCGTCCACCCGGAATCCTATGGGGCCACGGAAAAACTGCTGGCTAAACTGGGGTATGCGGTAGAAGACCTGGCGAAGGGAAAATTAGGTGAGCTGCACGCCGCACTGGACAGGGTGGACTTGGAGGCTACCGCTGCCGAGTTGGGAGTGGGAATTCCCACTTTGCGGGACATTATCGCCGATTTGAAGAAGCCCGGCCGAGACCCCCGGGAGGATCTCCCCAAGCCCATTTTCCGGCGGGATGTCACCAAACTGGAGGAGTTGTCGGAGGGGATGGTGCTGTACGGCACCGTGCGTAATGTGGTGGATTTCGGCGCCTTTGTGGACATCGGTGTCAAACAGGACGGCCTTGTACACATTTCGGAAATGGCGGACCGTTATATCAAACACCCCATGGAAGTTGTCAATGTGGGTGATCAGGTGCGGGTGCGGGTAATCAGTGTTGACCTGAAACGTGGCCGGGTGGGCCTCAGCATGAAGGGGGTCCACTAGAGCCATCCCGGAGGCGCTGGCATGGGGAGCCTAATAACTTGAACCACAGCAGGGAATGACAAGGATGAGGTGCGAAGATGGCCTTGTTTGATTTAATCGCCACTGCCATTTTTGGGCTGGAGGCGGTGGTAGCCCATGAAGTGAAAGGACTAGGCTATGACGGGGTAAAGGTGGAAAACGCCAGGGTACCTATTGTCTGTTGTAGATCCACCCCGGCATCACCTTGAGCATCCAGGCTATCAGCCGCCAGCGTTTGGTGATATAGGCGTGATGGCGCTTTTGGACGATGGCCCGGTAGATTTGCATAGCAGCCTTCTCCGCCGGGGCCACCCAAAAAAGTCCCGGACCCTTGGCCATTGGTGTATCCACATAGCCGGGCTGGATGTCGGTAACGGTAATGGGCAAACCCAGGCGGCTAGCCTTTACCCTTAAACCTTCCAGGTAGTTAGAGACAAAGGCTTTGGAGGCATTGTAGGCCGGAGCGCCCCGGTTCCCCCTTATGGCGGCGATGGAGGATATGCCCACAAGGTGGCCGGAACCCTGCCGCCGGAAATAGTTAAAGGCAGCACCGGCCATGGCAGCAAACCCGCTGACATTAACATCGATGGTCTGCTTCTCCAGTTCCCATTCCAGTTCCCGGTTGGCAAAGCCTACACCGGCGCTGATGATGATCAAGTCCATTCCGCCCATTTCGGCGATCAGTTCCTGCAGAAGTTGGGTTGCTTCCGCGGGCATGGAAACATCCATCTGTTTGATATATGCAATGGTGGGAAGCTCCTGTTGTAGTTTGCGCAGAATTTCCCCCCTCCGCCCGGTAAGGCCCACGGCAAAGCCGTTTTTAGCCAGCACCCTAGCCAGTTCCTTCCCGATCCCCGATGTGGCACCGATAATGACCGCCCTCTGCATCTCTCACCCTCCAAATTGTCAAGATATTTTTTGAAAAAATTAAGCTATATACTCCTCCCTTCTACTTTATTGCAAACTTCCATATTTGCCGATGATTACCAGTTTGGAATGGCTTAACTGTCATTGGCTGTTAAATTGGCTGTTAAGTGGTGGCTAATGTAATCTTTGCAGGCTTGAGCTGACCGAAATATAAATCTGCCGGTTTTTGGTGCCTAATAGCCTGTGGAGTTCAGCAGATTTTTTTCAACCAATTGACCTCTATGGTCAACTGGCCGATTTGCCTGGTCAGTTCCTCCTTCTCGGCTTCATACTGCTTTCTCATCTTTTCCAGTTCGCTTGCGCCGCGGGTGAAGAGGAATGGCAGGTTTTCAATAGCCTCGGCCTTCCACCGGTGCAGCTGGGTGGGGTGAACCTCGTATTGGGCAGCGATCTCGGCTACTGTCTTCTCCCCACGCAGCATTTCCAGTACGATCTTTGCTTTTTGTTCAGCTGTAAATTGTTTTCTCTTTTCCATGACTCCATTATAGCTTGCATAGTAGTAAGTGGATAAGGTCCTCCCCCGAGAAGGTTATATGAAAATTGCCTTCCGTTTCTTATTGTCTCATTCCCCAACTTATAAGATATTTTCCCAATCCCCTTTCGGAGGTACGAAACCGAGTCTTGGATCATACAAACCATCTTTTTTCTTGATCGCTGCTTTACCTAAGAACCAAGCCCGCCCATCAAATATTGGTCTGAATACTGGCATGCCATCCGGGCTATATAAGCTGGCACAGTATTGCCTGCAAGCACTTATCATATCAATTGGAATTTCAATGGCATACTGCCGGGCTCGCTGTAGTAGTCTTTTCTGTTCATCCCTGTTTTCCAAAGTCCAATCGGTTTCCTGAAGTCTTTCCAGTATCGGAAGCACGTTATTGTTTTCTTCTACGAAAATCATCACTTCATCAGGTCGATTTTCTTCAAATAGTTTAGGAAACTCCCCCCATTGGCCGTTGGCCAAATTTTCGTAAATTGGTTCGTTTTTTAAACCGTTAGCCACATTTTTATAATACTCATCTACAATAAAGGGAACTTCCCTTTCAGTAAACGATAAATTCTTCCCCAAGACTTCCCTGGCATTATCAATAAGTATTTCATTGTAGACATTTTTCCATAAAGGTTGGCCATTTTCGCTTAATAATTCGGCAATCAAGACCTGTCCTAAAAAGCCTGGCCGCGAATGCCTGTTGCATCTCCCCGCAATTTGTATAACACTGTCTAGCGGCCCTAAGTCCCGAAATGCCCAGTCAAAGTCTAAATCGACACCCGCCTCCACCACTTGAGTGGACACCAAATAGCGACGTCTTCCCTTCTTTTCTAGCCATTTTATATATCTAAGAATAGTGCGCCGACGCCAAGGGGTTACCCAACCGCTTAAAAAAAGTAACGGTCCATCAAGATTTATTTTTTCTAAAGCCCAATACGCCTCCAGTGCAGCCTTTTTCCGGTTCATAACGATTAATCCAGAGTTTTCCCGGACAGGCAGGTGCCTTTCCAGGATTTCCGAAAGATTTGTCAGTTTAAGATGCTTATCCGGTAAAAACTTATAGCAATGACGGGAATACGGAAAAAAGGTATTTGGCGGCGCTAATTCTACCGAGGCCCTAATATGGGGCTGCGTTGCAGTCATAAGTAGGAAAAATGTACCCCATTTTTCACTCAAATAAGCCAAGGTATCACCAAATCCATGCCAATAACGAGGTGAAATGGTCTGCGGTTCGTCTATAATTACCACTGCTTTGCTAAACCGGTGAAAGTTCATCGTTTGATTGGCCTTAGGACTAAATAAGGCGTCCCATAAATGTACTAAAGTGGTCAACACTATTGGCTCACGCCAATATCGGAATAGTGCATGCATTTTCTTCCAAGCAGATGAATCTCCAATTTCGTCTTTTTCTTTGTTTTCTTTCCCGTGAACCAGGCTGTGGTCCTCCTGAACAGCCGTATTCCCAAAAACACTTTTGGCAACTAAAGCCGTTTGCTCCACAATACTGATAAACGGAAGGCCATAAATAATCGAATGGCAAGCAAATCGCTTTGCCCATTCATGCGCAATAGTCAACCCTGTCAGAGTTTTTCCCGTTCCGGTAGGCAAGGTTAAAGTATAAACACCGGGATGAGAAATAGTTCTGGCTCTTTGCAGGCATGCTTCTTTCACTTTCTCTCGCCAGGCGTCTATTTCCGGCGTTCGACGCGGCAAAACGGGTGACGATAATTCCGGCAACTCTTTTTCATGCAGGCTTCCGATACCGATAGCATCCATTCGATCAGCCGCAATCAAAAGGGAGAACATGGTTCTCACTAAAAGCCATCGCTCAATATTTAAGTCGTCCGCCAACTGCCAATACAGATAGTCCTCCAAATCTAAATGATCCTTTTCGTCAAGCAACCACGGCCAGTCGGGTAATAATCCACTCATTTCTTCCGCGGGATTGGAACTGTTATCTTTCTGCCAATCTGCTATCATATCAGCCGCATTGCGCAAGTAGGTATGATGGCGGCAGACCAGTTCTGCCGCCCAAATGTCACGGGTGAGACTATAGGTAAACAAGGCAGATGGTTTAGAATGGTTTACGCCAGAACCTTTTCCATCCAGATGCTTTTGAAAATGAGGATGTACCTTGCCTATATCATGAGTGAGCATAATTGCAGCCAGTATATCTTGATCTATTTTGAGACCATGTTTTTCCGCCAACTTCCTGGCAAACTCAGCTGCATTCCGTAAATGTTCAAGCAGCGGCTTGCCCAGATGGCTACGACTGTTACCAAGCAGGGAACCAAGCAATGTGTTCATCTCCGCAACACGTGACATCCAACCCCTCCCATGCAGTCAGACAGATACCGTCTTTTGGTGACGCGGGATAGAAAATGGTTATACTCTCAAAAAATGCCCTTTGACTGGTTAGCCGAAACGGTAGCTTATCCCGAAACACCCCCTTAGAAACAATAATATCTATATCGACTTTGCCTTCGGATAGCAATGGTACCACGCTTGATAAAATTACTTTCTTTTTTGCTACCGGCTGATTGTCAAACTCACCTAAGTATTCGATTTCCGCCAGTGCGTACGCCGTACCTAAGCAAGGGGTGTAGATAAACGTACCCGCCTCCAAGTATTTGCGTAGTTCTTTTTCCACCCCACCCCATACATATATTCGGTATCTCGGATTCTTCACAAACTGATGCTTGACCCTTATATGGGGGTTTTTCTGCGGTTCCTTCACATTCCAGAAGTTGACAGTTCCAGAGTACCATGTAATGGGATTGCGTATAGATACGGCAATCCGCGTCCCTCTTAGATCTTCCCAATACCGGGCTGCACTGGCTTTCTCATGGCTGCCATTCCCTAACCCGATAATCCCCGCCAGAAGTCCAGCCACAGCAGTTGGTGGTGGCAAGGGGAAAGAAACGGAAGACGTAGTGGTGTATGGGCGGCGAAACATGGCTATCGGTCCGGATATATCAAAGGCTAAGGCCATGTTATTCACCTCTTTTGTTGAAGCAGCCTATTCTCAAAAAACCTTTCTAACTCATCAATTCCCTTAATCTTCAACTCGCTTTCCGTCCACAGCTTTACACTCTCAATATTCTCCGCCACTCCCTGCAGGCGCTGGCTGACTCCGCTGATGTCCAGCAGACAGTCTTTGGGCGATCTGATAGCTAATTGTTCATCTTCAGTCAAATCCGTCGCGTCAGGCGACAGTAAATGTAGTTTTTCATCCAAAGCGCCGGCAGCCCCTGAAAAACCTTCTCGATAGATGACTTCTAAAAGAAATCTAGGAATATGCCCCACCTTGCTGCGGGTTATTAGATTAATCGTACCCTGCCAAAGCCCCTCTGCCACTTTATCGACATCATCTTCGGTAGCTCCGGTTTCCACAGATGGGTACTGATTAGCTATGCCGTATACACCCAACAAAACGAAAGGCACCAGGTATTCATTGCGGAATGACCTTTGTTCACTTTCTTCTTTGGTGGCAAAAGCCGCTGTCCCCTGAACCAACTCGGCCTTGGCACGATGCAGAGAACGGCCCCATTTGAATTGAACCGGACCTGTCCAGGAAAAAGACTCATTACCCAAAGCATAGGTAACTCCAAAAAGTCTGGTATCAATACACCCTTTCAAGGCTTCCTTTCCGGTATCAACACCCAAGCCTGCTTTTAACTCATCAACCCTGCTCTTTAAGGTTTTGGGTTCGCCATCCACAAATACCGCCAATCCGTCCCGTAGCCACTGATCTCTGATAGTGCGTTTAATTCGCACATCTGAAACCAGTACCTGGCTCGTTTCTGCATCATACCGCGGGTGGTTGGCATTCAGTGGGTCGCCGTTTGGATTCGCGTCCTTCACACTGTAAACGAATAAAATCTCTCTTCTTCTGGAAAATGCCATCCCTTATTCTCCCCTTTCTTCTATATCATTTTTTGGCAACACTGGCTTACCGAAAATCCGCCAAAAGTATTCATTTGCATTCAAGAATGCTACTGAAAAAGCAAAGTTGCCGTCCACACCCATTTCTCCTCTCCCCCGAAGAAGTAGTTCCCCCGCCTTTCCTGTTAACTCTCGAAAATACATCTTATATTTGATGTCATAAGCCAGCAACAACTCTGGTACCCGGCTCAAATGCCGCAACAAATCCCGACGCTGCATTTTACCAAACATGATCTGTTTAAAAAGTGGTGCCGAATCAATCTCATCTCCTTTACTAATCTGATTTCGCGCTATCATTCCCAACACTACCCCGCCCAGAAACACTCCTTGTCCGACCGGAGTATTCAGATACGGATCGGAAAACCCTTCCAGCCAGTCTAAGTTCATACTGTTCGCCTCCTATTAACCCTGATTAAAAAGTCTACCATTTCAGCCATGCCTTTCAGACGATACCGTCCGGGTACCTCGCCTTTGCCCTTTGGCTTAATCCAGTCAGGATCGGTAAATAACCCGGCAAAGCGCGACACCATAAGCGTTTTAATTTCCGTTATCCGAATCAGGTCACCGTTCAACAGGGCACTGATTACCATCAGGGCTTTTTCTCGCATCACCATTCTATCCTGTTTGCTTTTTCCGCCCAACGATAACAAAATGGCTACAACTTGCCGTATGGCGGTATTTAGGCTGAGCCTGCTGTCATTATTGTCAGAGTCATTATCCCCTTTGAAAACAGAACAAGTCTTAACCCACAATTCCTGCAGTTGTTTCAACCTTGTGGGAGGAACATCTTCAATTAGATAATGCACGATTAATTGCGCCTGATTCTTTTCCGCAAACAAAAAGTGGTATACCAGCCCTTCATCGTGTCTGGCCAAATTGTCGAATAGCCGCTGTTCGTGTTTTATGCCGTTTTCCAAAAAGTTTTTCGTGTGTTCGGCCGTTCGCCGAAAATACTCCCGGTTATCGGAAATTATCTCAGGAATTACATACAAATTAATTCCAGGTATTGCAGAAAAATTCATGAACCTGTTCTCTATTTCTTCCATGCCTGCGGATAATAGGCTATAACATGATTTACAAACGGGGAAAACCTTCTCTTGAACGCCCGGACCAGCTTTTATACCGGGCAGAAAACTTTCCTTATCAAACGTCGCGAAACCTAGAATTTTATCCAATGTAAATACTTCACGCGATTGGGCACCGCACAAAGAACAGCTTTTTGATAATGCTTGTTTCTTACTGTCTGCATTTTTTGAAGGCTTATCATTACCCGATTCAAGTTTGCTGCGAAAATAGTTAACGAAAGCCGTTACTTCTCCCGGATACAAAAACCTGTCCCCAGTATCAATACCAAACAGCATCATATACGGACGTTTTTTATCAGACCAATACTCAATAATTTTTTCAACCATGTTTTCCAGATCAGCCATAATTCTAACAACGCTGCCCTCTGTAAATCGCCCTATATTCTCATAATCAGTTAACACACTATGGTATAATTTGTAATATCTGGTGTTGGGGTCATTTTTCCAATCCTTCCCAACCAATTCATTAAGTGGATCCTTTACAGCCTTCCCAAGTCTTAATAGTGGAGAAAACCGCCATCGCACATTACTACCTACGGGCTCATGATAGAGGCAACGTTCCCTGATTTTTACCTCCCCATCACCGATCGCCGGGTATTCTATTCGGTCGATGCGATTTATACCGCGAACATCCAGCATCTCTGACTTTGGATCGGCAACAGCCAGCCACACGCGGATAACATGTGTTCTTCTATCCTCCGGCTCACCCAACGGATAGGGCAACTGCAAATAATTCATGATATCCGCCAGTGGCGAATTTTTGTGCCTCTGACTAGCCATTTCCCCCATTGAAAAGATTGCTTGTAAAAAGCCCAATTATTTCACCTCCTAACAAATGATGTTATCATAACACATCAACATAAAATTGGTGTCAATTGTGTTTCCGAAATTTTCCTTAAAGCAAACAGTTTTCGAAACACTGTATAATCTCGCTGCTTTAAGTTATAATAATTAATAAATCATAGTCTTCCTACAAGGAATGGAAACTAAGGAATGGAAACTGTTGAGGTATCATGATCATCTTAGCCTACCTACAAGGACTTGAGAAAAGCACCGCCGGGCGGTGTTTTTCTCATTTCCCTCCAGCCACCATCTCCACGCAGCCGAACCCCTGGGCGTTTTTGCCCCCCAGGCCCCCATCCACCGCTATTTGCAACAGAGGTATGGGGCCGGTTAAAAGCAGCTTACCCGAATAACCCTTGATTATTGTGCCTTTGTAATTGATAATGCTCATCCTTTGTCTTCCCAATGCTTTGGCCCGGACTTCCCCCGCCGGAGGTTCGGTCCGGAATAGGGCTCTATATTTCTTTTGCAGGTTGCTATTTAATAGCTTGTCATAATCGGGTTCGCCAGGTTGAAAATAACAGGTGTATTTGCGCCCGTCGGGCCTCAACAGGGTGCTGTAGAGGACAACAGGAGAAAGGGTCCGAAGAAAAACTTCTTCCTTTGCTACTTTGAATTGTTGGGCATAAACCTTTTCAACAGCTAGCTCTGCTTCACCCAGTCTTATATTACCCCTGGTCAACAAAGTATTGGCCAGGGACTGGCAGAACTCTTCTGCCGGCGACGAAACGGTTAATCGAATTTCACCTGTAAACTTGATGGAATTGTGTTTATTGTCAATAGCATACGGACCCCGTAAAAGGGAAAAAGCAAACATTTTAAAGGTACGTTTCCCATCAAGATGCCCCTTTTCATGCAGGAAGGCAGCCAATTCCGAATCGATGGAGCTGTAAAGGGCGGCCTGGACTATGTGGTTATAATGGATGGGCAGAACCACATCAACCTTCACTGGTCTTAAATGAATAGCAAGATGAATGTTGATCCCTCCTAATTTCCATGGCGAAAATCCACTTGGGGTTTTTCAGACACCTGTTTCCGTGGCGGTCCATCCATCATAGTCATCTTAATAATATCTTATTTACCCCGTCTAATTGTGTCGGGAACAAGTGTTCTGGAGAAAATAAAGTTGAATTGATACCCTCTATAAACCATTCTAGTAATAATATAACAATTCCTGCTACTGAAATTTGACTTTACAGGAACGAGGGCAAGTAAAAACCCCCATCCCGGTAGTGGGGGTTTTGGTTTTACTATATCGGAACTATTTGGCCTCCCGGATCAACTTGGCGATATGGCTGCCCATTTCCACGGTGGTGGCTTTGCCGCCCAGGTCGGGGGTTTTGACCCCGGCCAGCAGGGTTTCTTCGATGGCGGCAAAAACAGTTTTACCAAGTTCGGGGTAGCCCAGGTGGTTCAGCATCAACTGGGTTGTCCAGATAGCGCCGATGGGGTTGGCAATGCCCTTCCCGGCGATATCCGGAGCAGAGCCATGGATTGGCTCGAAGAGGGAGGGGTACCTGCCCTCCGGGTTGATATTGGCACTGGGGGCAATACCGATGCTGCCACCGATGGCTGCAGCCAAGTCCGTCAGGATATCCCCGAACAGGTTGGAAGCGACCACCACGTCAAATGCCTCCGGTTTCAACACAAAAAAGGCGGACAGGGCATCAATGTGGGTTAAGCTTGCCTCCACGCCGGGGAATTCCCGGGCCACTTCCTTGAATACCTCATCCCAGAAGGGCATGGCGTAGGTGATGCCGTTACTTTTGGTGGCACCGACCAGCCGCCGCCTGGGGAAACGTTCGGCCAACTGGAAGGCATACCTGATTACCCGTTCTGTACCCTTGCGGGAAAAAATGGAATTCTGAATGACGATTTCATTGGGAGTTCCGCTGTACATCCGGCCACCCACGTTGCTGTACTCACCCTCGGTATTTTCCCGGATTACCACGAAATCGAAATCGCCCGGCTGTTTGTCCGCCAGGGGACATTTAATGCCCTGGAGCAGTCTGGCCGGCCGCAGGTTGATGTACTGGTCAAACCCACGGCGGATGGGCATGATTAAACCCCAAACAGACACATGGTCCTCCACCAGCCCTGGCGCTCCCACGGCACCAAGCAAAATGGCATCAAAGCCCTGCAGGATTTGCAGGCCATCGGGGGGCATCATCCGCCCGTGTTCCAGGTAGTAGGTGCAGCTCCAGGGGAAGGAAGTGAAGGAGAAGGATAGGCCGCCATGCAAATCCGCCGCCGCTTCCAAAGCCTTGATGGCCTCAGCGGTCACCTCGCCCCCGATCCCATCTCCCGGGATCACAGCCACGTTGAACTTTTCCAACTTTAAACACGCCTCCTTGGTAAACTTAAATTCCAAGCATATCCGTCAATTGGGGTTATCATGCTAATCGAGTAACCGCCAGCTGAAAGCGATCAGATGGTTGATAAGATTTCCTTGTGGCAGTCACTCTTGTTGATGGCGGCGTTTTATGTAAACTGCAGCTGGAGTGAAGTCATCGGTCATTGGTTATACTATGTTTTACATTAGTAACCAGGAGTGATTACCTTGACCGGTATCATCTGTGATCGCCTGTGCAACTTTCAGCGGGAAGGGCTTTGTGAGATAGACAAGGTACAGCTGTTAAGTTTACGCACCCCTCCCCTCTGCCCCCGCCGCCGGCAAAAAAACCTGCGGCCGGATCATAACCTGTTCTGATGGATTGATTGCCAACGTCCAGGGGAGCCGTACATGGTCAAAATTCATTGGTGTACTAAAATTCATGACACCGTCGACCGGCCTCTCGGCATAAATGTCTAGTTCAATACCATTCTGCCGTGTTCCATAACCACCCTGCCATCCAGCCGGATGGTGGGGTTGCGAAAAATACCGTCCAGGTGGCTGGCCACCTCCACAGTACCGCCGAAGGTGCTGTTATCACCCAGGGCAATGTGGGCGGTACCCAGCACCTTTTCATCTTCCAGGGGCAGTCCGGTGATGGCGGCATTGGGGTTCAGGCCGATGCCCAGTTCCGCGATGTTGCGGGCGGCAGGGCCGTACCGCTCCAGGACAGCATTCAGCTTGTTAGCGGAAATACCTCCTTCCACCGCTATTGCCAGTCCTCCTTCCACCCTGATCCGCAATGGTTCATCCACCAGTCCGATGGCGGACATGGAAGCATCGATGACCAGGATTCCGCTGGCGGTTTTTTCCACCGGGGCGATGTAGGCCTCACCGGCCGGGAGGTTACCGAACCGGCCGGGCTCCCGTAACAGGCCGGTATCCGGGTGGGCGGTGCGCCCCTCGATGCTGAATGTAAGGTCCGTTCCACCCGGGGCGGTAATGTGTACCTCCCGGGCTTCGGTGAGCAACCGGGCATATTGTTCACACCAGGCCGCCATTTCCCCCGGGTGGGCCCGCAGGCTGCGCTGCATCATGGCCGGGGTGATGCCCGGCATACTGGCCACCCGGGCTCCCGCCCGGTTGGCGTCCTTCCGGGCCCTGGTGTGGGACAAGCTTTTGGAGGTGGGGGCCAGAACCACCCGGGCAGCGGCCATGGCCGCAGCAACCGCCGCCGGCGGCTCTTCACCGTGGTTTTGCCTGGGTTCCATGACCATTAACATGGTCTCTCCCCCGACCTGCCTTGCAGCTGCCTGCAAAGCCTCCGCCACTTCCACAGCACCAGTATCAGTGACCACCAGCACCGGTTCTCCATGCCGGATACCCATGCAATGTTCCGCCACCACCATGGCCGCTTCCCGCAAATCTGACATGTCCTTACCTCCCATGGGGTAACCGTTTAACGGTTTTCCCGGTATTTGATGTTTACCGCCTGACCGCACACCCGGCACCGGCCGCCTGCGAGATTGGTAATGCGGGTATGGTAGCCCTCTCTGGTAATCAGCCGTGCTTGACAGTGGGGACAATTGGTGTGGCGGCCCTCCCCCGGTACATTACCCAAATAAACATAGGACAACCGCCGCTGGGCGATCTCCCTGGCCCGCTCCAGGGTGTCCAGGGGAGTGGGCGGCAAGTCCATGCGGTAGTTGGGAAAATAGCGGGAAAAGTGCAGCGGCACCTCCGGCCCCAGCACATCAACCACCCAATTTACCAGTTCAGCAATCTCCCCTTGGGAGTCATTACGGCCGGTGACCAGCAGGGTGGTGATCTCCAGGTGACAGCCGTGCCGGTAAGCGGTTTCCGCCGTCCTGAGTACCGGATCCCTGCTTCCCCCTGCCGTTTGCCGGTAGAAGTCCTGGGTAAAGCCCTTTATATCGATGTTCATGGCATCCACATAGGGCAGCAAGGTGTGCAAAGGCTCCTGTTCCAGGTAGCCGTTGGTCACCAGGACGTTCTGCAGTCCTGCCGCCTTGGCCGCTTGGCTGGTATCCAGCACAAATTCGTACCATACCATGGGTTCGGAATAGGTATAGGCAATGCCCACACAATCCCGGTCAGCAGCCGCCAGAGCAGTGTCCACCAGTTCACGGGAGCTGTAGAAAACCTGTTCCGGCTCGCCGTGGGCGATGGGCCAATTCTGGCAAAATTGGCAGTGAAAATTGCACCCCACCGTCCCCACCGACAGGATGGTGGAACCTGGATAGAAGTGGTATAGGGGTTTTTTCTCCATGGGATCCAGGGCCACGGCGGTGCATTGGCCATAGTTGGTAGCAATTAACCGGCCTTCTCTGTTTTGCCTTACCCGGCAGCGGCCCCTGCCCTTCGGAGGTATTTTGCACAGGTGGGGACACAACCGGCATTCCACCCGGTCACCCTCCACCCGGTGATAGAACAAAGCCTCCTTGCTGGCAGCCATCCATCCCACCCCCATCAAGCAGCTACCGGTACCTGATCACCTCAAACCTCTCCATCTCATAATGGGAACCGGGCGGAATACCTGCCTTCTGACAGGCTATTTCCACCTGCCTGGCTGCGGTATCCACTCCTTCCAGGTCAGGCAACAAAAGTCCGCTCCGGCGGCCGGCCCGCACGATCACCCCGTAGCGCCGGGGATCCAGCTGGTGGATACTCTCCACCTTTTCCGGTGGCATTAGAATATCAACACTATAAACCAGATCAGGCAGTTCTTCCTCCTCCACCGGATCGAACCGGGGATCCTCCATACCAGCCTGGACGGCATTACGGATGATCTCGTTGGCGATACTGGCAGTGGTGGGCTGGGTGGTGCCGATACAGCCCCTCAGCTGGCCGTGTTTTTTTATAGATACGAATACCCCCGCCCTGCCACGCAGTTCCGGCGGCACTTCCACCGGAACAGCCATTTCCCGGCCCTCCCGGACATAGGTTTCCAGGCTCTGACGGGCCAGGCGTACCGGGGCGGACTCCGCCTTCCTGATGTCCGCCAGCCACTGCCTCCGCCGATCAAATAGTTGTGGTACAAGGGATTGTACAGCACCCCCTTGAACCCGGTAGGACACCGCGAGATAGCCTACACCAAAGGGACCCTCATAGGAATGGACTACCGGCTCCACCGCCAGGCCATCCAGGACCCCCAAAAGCATGATCAGGGGGCGTAAACCGCATTCCCCCGCCCGCTCCACCAGGTCACCGGGTAGATCCAGCAGGCCCGGCACATCATGGGCCGCCACCCTTTCCCGCACAGCCACATCAAATTCCCTGGCCACCTCGTCATACCCCGCCGGGGCACCGGGGGTCAGCCGGTGGGAGAGGTCACCACTACCCACCACCGCCGCCCGGACACTAGAGGACTCGATCGCCCCCCGCAGGGCGGCACCAAAGGCATACAGCTCCTCCAAGGGCAAAAGCCCCATACCAAGCGAAACAAGGGCACCTTGCCAGCCGGCCTGGCGGAGATAATAAAGGGGGACCATGGTACCGTGATCCAGGCTGGTGGATGCCCGTAGCCTTCGCGCAAGATCCCGGTCCAGGGCAGCCACTGTAACACCGGCTTCCGCCGCTTCCCGGATGATGCCTTCCGTCAAGGGCAGGTGATTGGCATAATCAAACTGTACACCCGGCGCACCGAAGGAAGCCAGGCTGCCGCTCAACCGTTCCTCCACCGTCACCGCGACCGCATCACTGAATACCGTGGCATGGGGCGAAATGATCACCACCACCTCGGGGTTTGTCTGGGCCACCTCCCGGGCCGCCCCCTGCATTCCCTGGACTGTGATCGATGCCTTGGCGGTTTCTCCCTTGCCCACTTCCGGCACCACAATGGGCGGGTGGGGTAAAAAGGCTGCCGCCACCAGTTCTCCCACGACAATCCCTCCCCTCAACAAATTTGAGCATCCCCGGCTATCCTGGCTACAAACCGGGCATAGCCGTATCAACCATTTACCATTTACCAGCAGCTCACAACACTTTGCCAATATTTTGCCGCCCGGAGCTCAATTCATGCCTTAAGGTTGCCAAAACTCCCCTTTCGGTAAAAACATTCCTTTTTCAAAATCCAGCAACCGCTGTTTCAGGGGCAGCCCCCCGCCAAACCCGCCCAGGCCGCCGCCGGCGGCCAGCACCCGGTGTCAGGGAACCACCAGGGCCAGGGGATTTTTGGCCATGATCTGCCCTACCGCCCTGGCCGCCTGGGGCCGGTCCACCCGATGGGCCACCTGCTGGTAGGTCAGGGTTTCCCCATAGGGGATTTCCATTACCGCCTGCCGGACCGCCCGGCCGAACTGGGTATGGGCGCCCCAATCCACTGGATGGCGGGATAGGTCCACCCGTTCCCCGGTAAAATACCGCCTCAAATCCTCCGCCAGGGCGGCCAAGTGCCTCGCCCCGGGGGTGACCGCCGGTTGTCCCGGTGACCACATCCGGCCCAGGCTGTCCGTGCCCTCTGCCACCCGGCAAGGGCTGGCCGGTTTGCTCCTTAGTTCCGCTTCCACCCTCCACTGCTGCGTCCCAGGCAAGGTTACCGCCACCAATCCAGCAGCGGAAGCCTTAGCCCCCACAAATCCCCATGGTGTATCCATCACGAACCAGTCCAGCATTTGCCCATCTCCCATCAACCCCTTGGTGTTGATCCATTCGACGCCCGAAGGAAAAAGTTTACTTAGTGAAAAAATTCTTTTGCCTCCACTAGAAAAAAAGGAGCCAGGTCAAGACCTGGCCGGCAACATAAAATTGGGTATGGTGTGTGGAAGGTGGCTAGGAACTTAACTTATTGGACCGCCGCCAGATGTTCATTTCCTGGGCGGCCTTGATCAAATCCTCCCGAAAGGATGGGTGGGCGATGGAAATAATCCTTTCCGCACGCTCCCACGTGGATAGCCCAGCCAGGTTCACCTTGCCGTATTCCGTAACCAGGTAATGGGCCTGGGTCCGCGGGTCGGTGACAATCTCTCCCGGCGGCAGGGTAGGCACCACCCTGGATTTCAGCTCTCCCGTCCCCTTGTCGGTGTATGTGGAGGTAAAGCAAATAAAACCCTTACCCCCCCGGGACATGAACCCTCCGGTGAGGAAATCCAGCTGGCCACCGGTGCCGCTAATTTGGCGAGTACCGGCGGATTCCGACGAGGCTTGCCCAAAGAGGTCTACCTCCACGCAGTTGTTGATAGTCATTAGTTTATCATTCTGGGCCATCACATGGGGGGCGTTGGTAAAGCTGACCGGGTGGGCGGCCATGGCCGGATTGTGATCCACCCAGTCATAAAGGGCCTGGGTACCCACGCAAAAGGTCCACACACATTTGTTTCTTTCCACGCTTTTCGTGCGGTTGGTCAGTTTACCCGCCTTGAACATCTCCAGGTAAGCATCAACCAGCATTTCGGTATGACACCCCAAATCCTTGAGATCGGATTGGGCGATGAGGGTACCGACGGTGTTGGGCATCCCACCGATGCCAAGCTGGATGGTGGAACCATCCTCGATTTCTTCCACAATCAAGCCAGCGATGATTTTGTCCACCTCGGTGGGGGGTGCCGGGTTAAGGGTTGGTAGGGGCGCGGTATGTTCCACAATGTAATCCACTTCCGAGACGTGCAGCAATTCCTCAGAACCTCCCCGGGACCAGGGCATGTTTTCATTCACTTCTACAATAATCACCTTGGCCTGGTCGGCAATGGCCCGGGAAGCGGAAACGGTCAGGCCGAAGTTGAAATAACCGTGTTTATCCATAGGTGGCACAACAAACATGGCTACATCCACCGGTAGGTTGCTCTTGCGGTAAAAGTGAGGTTTGTTCCGGTACATCATCGGGATGTAGTTCATCAAACCCTGGTCGTGCAGCTTGCGGTCCACTCCGCTGAAGTGCCAGCTGCTGACGGTGAAAACCTCCCGCAGGGGATCAACTTTAACGATTTCCGGTACCCGCAAACTCAGGGCTGTTCTTACCTTTATATCGGACAACTCATCCCTGCGGTTGGCCAGTGCCAGATCAAGGGCCACAGGGGTATTGGCAAAACCAGCATAGTCCACCCAATCACCCGGTTTGACGACCTTCACCGCCTCTGCAGGGGTAGTCAATTTTTGCCTGTACTGGGCTGCAAAATTCATGGACAGCATGACACCTCCCAGGCTGTTTAAATAAAGTTTACCAAAAAAACAGCCCAAAGCCCATCACCATTGGGTAAAAAGCGGAATCTGACAGGCGAAAGGCCGAAAAAAAACGGTTAAAATATACAAAATTAAGTGAATAATGGTGTTATAATTTTGTCCAAAGAACCCGTGGAAAGCATAGTAAGGGGAGAGGATATCGATGGGCAGGCGAAAATGGCATGCCGCGGCCCAGGCCAACTCAGAACACGCTCCCACCTGGATGAAAGCCATCATCAACTCCATTTATAACGGCATCATCGCCATTAATGCCAGTGGACACATTATCCTCTGCAACCAGTCCGCTGCCAACCTGGTAGGAAAACCCGTTGAGGAAATTATTGGTCATCCCATCGGTGAGGTGATCCCCGGCTCGGGATTGATGCATGTGGTGCAAACAGGAAAGGCCATGGTGGGCCAGCGCCTGGAAATCAACGGGACGGTAGTGTACAGCAACCGGACCCCGGTATGGGAGGAAGAAAGGATCATTGGGGCGGTGGGTGTTTTCCTAGAGGAAACCAGTGTGGAAGCAATCCTGTCAGAGCTGGCGGTCTTCAAGCAATTGACCAAGGAACATGACATGCTGGTGGAGTCCTCCTTTGACGGCATTTTCATCACCGACGGCAAGGGTTATGTAAAAAGGGTAAACAGCGCCTATGAAATGGTGACGGGGATCAGCCGGGAGGAAGTAATGGGGAAGCACATGAGCCAGATGGTAGCGGATGGTCTCATCTCCCACTCTTCCACCCTGCAGGTGCTGGAAAAGAAGGAGCAGGTGACCATCGTGCAAAAAACCCGCTCCGGCCGGGACATCATGGTCACCTCCACCCCCATCTTCAATGACCGGGGGGAAATCACCATGGTGGTATCCAATGTACGTAATATGAGCCACCTGAAAAAGCTGGAAGCAGAGCTTTCGGAAACTCGAGTGTTAACGGAGCGCTACCAGCAGCAGCTGAAGGAACTGCAGATGCAGCAGTTGCATTCCAGTGAGGTGATTTACCAATCCCCCGCCATGCTCAAGATTTATGAAGCAGCCTTGCGGGTAGCACCCTTTGACTCCACCGTCCTCATCCAGGGGGAATCCGGGGTGGGTAAGGAAGTGGTGGCCCGTTTAATCCACAGGGAAAGCGGCCGGGCAGAGAAACCCTTTATCAAGGTCAACTGTGGCGCGATCCCCGAAAACCTGCTGGAGACGGAACTTTTTGGTTACGAAAGCGGCGCCTTTACCGGTTCCAACAAGGCAGGTAAGGCCGGGTTGTTTGAAGTGGCCCATGAAGGAACCCTTTTCCTGGATGAGGTGGGTGAGCTGCCCTTGAACCTGCAGGTAAAGCTGCTCCGGGTGATTCAAGATAAGGAAATCAAGCGGGTTGGGGGCAACAAATTCCGCACCGTGGATGTCCGCCTGATCGCCGCCACTAACCGGGATGTGGAAGCCATGGTACAAGCAGGCACCTTTCGGGAAGATCTTTTCTACCGGCTGAATGTTATCCCCCTCCACATTCCCCCCTTGCGGGAACGCCCAGAGGATGTGGTGGCCCTGATCCGGCATTTCCTGCAAAAACTCAATGAAAAGTACAGTATGAACAAAACCCTCACACCAGCCGCCCTGAAGAAACTTTATGAATATCACTGGCCGGGTAATGTGCGGGAACTGAACAATGTAATGGAAAACATTTTAATTATGTCCGAAAGCAATACCATCGGGGTGGAGAATCTACCCAGGCATTTTACAAAGGACCGGGATGCCGGTCATGATGCTGTGGTGGTAACGGATATCATCAAACTTGCCGAAGCCAGGAAACAGCTGGAACAAAAGTTGATCAAAATGGCCATCAAGCGAACCGGCTCCCTGCGCAAGGCCGCCAGCCTGCTGGGAATGGACCACAGTACCCTGAGCCGGTTGCTGCATAAGCGGTGAATTATTGCAACACTGGTGCGTATTTGCAACAGACCAGATCATTACTCGTTCCATAGCCTTACCACTGGGATGCCAGGATGATTTCATGGTGCATTATTGCACCATTTTGTTTTTATATCCATCTGAACAAACGAAATTTTTCGTAAATTCAATAGTGTTGGCGATACCCTTTAGCTTGGCACATACTTTGCTATTGAAAAAAGAAACAAGAACACAACGTCGACGGAGAGAGGAACAAAAAAGATCAGGGGCAGGGTTTACCGAACCTGGCCGGGAAACTGGAGGGGATTGCAATTGCAGCTTTTA
>DDKM01000036.1:0-521 GCA_002339345.1 Firmicutes bacterium UBA2598
TTGGTAACTGCTACATACCTCCCTTCAATTTACCTTGCTTGACGGAGGTCCCTTAACACCGAGTCGTGGTACACAAGGTTTACGGTGATACCTTCCAAAATCTTTTCTATCCGGGCCTGGCACCGGTCCAGGTTGACGATTTGGCCCTTCATGTGGGCCATATCCATCACCATGTTATTTAGCAGGGCGGAGTTTTCTTCGGTGCGGTGCTCCAGAGCCCGCAGCAGTTGGGTGTTCTCCTTCACCTGGCTCTGCAGCATGGCCATGTCCGTCTGCATTGCCGTGATAGTCCTTTGTATGCCGGCGATGTCCGCCTTCATGGCGGCTTGCTCTGCCTTGATGTCCGCGATGTCCGCCTTCATGGCGGCTTGCTCTGCCTTGATGTCCGCGATGTCCGCCTTTATGGCGGTTTGTTCTGCCTTGATTTCTGCGATGTCCGCCTTTATGGCGGTTTGTTCTGCCTTAATTTCTGCGATGTCCGCCTTCATGGCGGTTTGCTCTGCCTTGATTTCCGCGATGTC
>DDKM01000036.1:847-40272 GCA_002339345.1 Firmicutes bacterium UBA2598
TTGATTTCCGCGATGTCCGCCTTTATTCCTTTCACTTCTTGGAGGATTTCCCGTAAGAGCTGGTCAGCCAAGGCCACACCTCCCTTTTGGACTGGGTAAAAAGATGTACAGGTAAATTATACCACGGTGGGGGTGAAGGTGTAAATCGGCTGGACCGGGCATTAAAGGATAAATAAGGAAGTACAGGAGGAAATATCATCCATGGTGTCGAATAGTATTGCTACTTTTTGACAAGTGGTGATACATAAGTGCGGTTCAGACGGCTGAAAACGGTTGTGCTGTGGCAATCCTGTCTCCTGGGATTATTGTTCGTTATTCTGGCACATGCCCATCCAGTCTGGGCTGCCAATGGTGTGGTTTACTTCGACCGGGTAACCTACGGCTCATTGAATTCCATGGCGGTCGTTACTGTGGAGGATGCCGATGAAAACGTCAATCCTTCGGTGCCGGACAGCATTTCGGTCAAGGTTTCAGCCACCCTGCCAGGAGACAATTCCGGTAATTTTAACATTATCCTGACGGAAACGGGCCCCAACACCGGGGTATTTCGAGGATATCTTGGTTTTACCCTTCTGCCAAGCCATGAAAATAAAATCATGGTGTCCAGTGACAATGTGCACACCATTACCGTCAGTTATGATGATAGGGTCCGGTCCCCTTCGCCGGCCATAATAAAGGCTACGGCAAACTGGTACCCCAGTATCACCCAAACCTTGGATGGGCGGCTGGTTCAATTTGACAACCGTAACCCTGGCTCGGCCAGGGTTACAGGGCTACCCGGGGCTGCCCCCGGGGGATCCACCGTCCGGCTATATCGCGACCCCCTCAAGGCCTCTTCAGCTATATTAGCAACAGCAGGTTCTGACGGTTCCTTTAGCATTACCTTTAATAACCATACCGGCCTGCAGGCTGCTGTACTCACCGCGGCACGGTATTTACGGGGGGAAAGCCAGGCCGTTGAAATATGGGTTGCGGTAGATACACCGCTCCCACTTTCTGAAAGGATCACTGCAGTTCAGGTCTCCACCAGCCAGGTGTTGATTACCGGCCAGGCCGGGGCGGTGGCTGGTGAGGGGATGGTAGATGTGTTTGCGGGGCCGGCTGGCGGTTCACCGCTGGTTCAAGCGGAAGTGGATACCGCTGGGGCTTTTGCCGCGGTGGTGCCGGTAGCCGGTTTGGTGAATGACCTATACCTTTCTGCCACTTTAATTTCAGAGAACGGAAGGCAATTCCCCAGTGATCGAATTGCGGTTGCCGTTATTGACGGTATTCCCCCCAGTCCACCCGGGGGGTTGTCCGCCGAAGGGGGAGATGGAAGGGTTTTGCTGCAATGGCTGGCTAACCCTGAGGAGGATTTGACCGGATACCGGGTATACAGGCAGGCCGTTGGGGGGCAGTGGGAGCTGATCGGCAGCGTACCTGCCGGGGCAACCCCGCAATTCTGGGATGAAGGCCTGAACAATGGTGTGACCTATCACTACCAGGTATCCGCCATTGATCAGGCCGGCAATGAATCCGCTCCTTCTGCTACGGTGCAGGTGACTCCGGTGGACCTGACACCCCCGGGGGAAATCGGTGGGCTGGCGATTACCCCCATGGATGGTAGCCTGCACCTTACCTGGGTGGATCCACCCGATACTGACCTGGCTCAAATAAGGATCACCTGGTGGATTGCCATTGAGGATAATCCCATCGGATCACGGGATGTTGAACCGGGTACCGAAATGTTACTGCTGGACGGTTTACAGAACGGGATCACCTATTGCCTGCGCATTTTTACCCTGGATACTGCGGCTAACCCATCGGCTGGGGTCACCGCAGAGGGTACCCCCCAACCGCTGGGGCAACCGGGCGGCCCCGGCCCTTCGCCAGACCCTGAGCATCCTGAGCCGGAACCGGATCCTGCACCGGAGCGGGATCCTGGCCCTGGAGCAGAGCCAGGGGAGGATCCTGACCCATCCCTGGATCCGGAGCCCGCACCGGAGCCGGATCCTGGCCCCGGTACGGAGCCAGGAGATCATCCTGACCAATCTCTGGAATCAGAACCTGTACCAGAGCCAGGGGATAATCCTGACCCATCCCCCCAACCGGCTCCCTTACCGGAACCCCATGGGGGTCCGGTACTGGGGTATCAGCCGGACCCCGGTCCTGTCCTCCGGCTTACACCGGATGCCGGGGCATTGCCGTTGGCGGAACAGGTCAGCTCCCTGACCCTCCTTCAACACATCCTGCTGCGCTACCCGGCTGGGGTGGACATAATTTTCCTGGACGGGCAGTCTGCCGGCGGGGATGGCAACCTGGTGATTACCTTGGGGGATTCCAGGGCAAGTCATTTGGTGGTGGGGCCTTCGGAGGTGGTGGCCCGCTTGGTGGAAACCGGCGGGCATTTGCTGATTCAGGTTGATGGAGCGGAAATTATACTGGTGGCGGAGCAGCTTGGGATGGTGCCTACCGGTGCTGCCTTAACGATCTATGTCCGGCAATATGCCACCCGGGAAGGTGATTGGGCGTTTCTGCCGGCAGTGCCGGGAGTCTTAACAGTTCCTGGTGGTAACATGATCTGGTTGTCTATCCATTGGCTTTGGAATGCCGATGACCGGTGGATCATAGCCGATGTGCCGTTGATGGTGCGCTTCGCGGCGGGCCTTGTTGATGCCGGTCCGGAAGCAACCGATAGCGATCCAAAAATGCACCTCTACCGCTACAATCCCTTACAACAGGACTGGTGGTTTGTACCTGCGGGTATGGACGGGCAGTTTGTTGTGACCGGTGACAACTACTTGTTACCGGTGTTCTGGTATGCGCAAGACAGGACAGGTGACATCCACTGGGCCTTGCCGGCCATTCAGGGTACTGCCCTGCGCCTTCTTTTGCCCATCATCGATGCCAGTTCCCCAGACCAGTATTCCCGGCCCATGACCCAGGCGGAGATTTGGCACAGTATGCAGCGGCTGATTGGTACCTATAAAAATGACCCCCCCACCTTGACCTGGGGCCCGTACCTTTTGCCAGCCGATTCGTTTGCCCAGGGCCAGGTCGATGCCGGTGGACCGATAACCCGGCAGTACCTGGCGGTGCTGGTCTACCACCTGCTGCAGGATACAGAGTTCCTGGCACCCTTGGTAAGTGGCCAGCTTACGGCAGGAGATGGGCACATCCACCGCTTTTCGGACAGTGAACAGGTGGCCCCTTGGGCTGCGGGGGCCATGGACTTCCTCGTGCAGGTGGGGATTTTCCAGGGGTGTCCCGGTGGTTTGCTCCATCCTGCCAGTCCGGCCACCATGGCTGAATTCGCTACCGTCCTGCACAGGCTGGTTGAATTGCTGGAACAGTCCTTCGGGATGCCCGAACGGTCCCCAGCACCTCATCGGAAGATGCCTGCCTGAAGACAGGTCTTACTCCCCCTCCTTGTGTTACGGGAGCCAGCAAGGCGCCTGGCCCGGTCCATGGGCATCTGCTACTCAACGTAGATACGTTCTTAAGCTACTTTGGTCTTCTTGTGGTGTTGTGTTGGAGCTATTACTGCCAGCCGGGAGTAACAACTGCGGCAGGTAGAAGGACCCCCTTGGTGGAATATTTCCTTGTTTCGAGAAACAACTGGCAGGGGGAGATAACATGGGAATCGGAGGACTGCTGGCCACCGCCTTTGTGGTGGGCCTCTCCGGGGCGATGATGCCTGGTTCCATGCTGGTGGTGAATATCGGCGAGGCTGCCAGGCGGGGATGGCTGGCCGGGCCCCTGGTGGTACTGGGTCACGCTTTGCTGGAGCTTATACTGGTGATCATGCTGGTGTTGGGGTTGGAGACTACCCTCAGCCGTCCGGTGGTGGCGGCAGGTATTGGGGTGGTGGGCGGGCTGGTGCTGTTGTGGATGGGCTACGAAACGGTTAAGGGAGCCTATACCGGCACAGTTTCCATGGCGGCGGTGGACGCCGCGGCAACTGCGGCAGCCACCGGACAGGGCAGCGGTTGGTGGCGACCGCCGGTGGCCGGTGCGGTGGCCAGCCTGTCCAACCCCTACTGGCTTTTATGGTGGGCCACCATCGGGGCTGGTTTTGTCGTGACTGCTGGGGCCCAGGGGCCGGTGGCGGTATCCGCCTTCTACATCGGGCATATCTCTGCTGACCTGTTTTGGTATACCCTGGTGGCGGTGATCGTGGCCACCGGCAAGCGGTTTATGACCGATACCCTGTACAGGGGTATACTGGGTACCTGTGGCGTGTTCCTCATCATCCTGGCCCTTTATTTTCTGAACCAGGGCCGTATTCTGCTTGGGTACTAGCCATATTTTACTGACCGGTGATTCCGCCTATACGGTGGATAGCCGCACCGGGCTGGCCATCACTCCCAATGCCCAGATTGCCAACGCCCAGGGCCGGCTGGCCGCGTGGAACATTTATGCCCAGATCAGGGGCCTGCCCATGGGCAAGTTTCGTCCCAGCAGCCTGGGAGTGGTGGCTTCACTGGGTCCGGGCAAGGGTGTGGGGATGGTCAAATCCATCAAGACCAAGGGCCTCACTACCGCTCTGGTGAAGGAAATGGTTCCTCTGCGCTACCTGTACATGCTGGGCGGGATGCGCCTGATGGCCAAAAGGCTGTTCTAAGATTTAAGCATAGGCTGCGGTGGGCGGTGAAAGGGTATGGTTCAAAGGGAATAGACGCCAACCGGGCGGAATGTTGGACCGCCGGTCTGGTCTGTGCTACAATATGGGACAAAAGCGCTGGGGAGGCAAATTATGGCTGGGGCAACGGAAATGATGGGTAAGGTCAAGGCGGCCCGGGGACCGGAAGAACTGGCCACCCTCGTTAGAGAACTGGGGCGGCAGGCGGAGCAGCCAAGGCCGGCGGGGGCGCCGTCCATTGCCGCGGAACTCATCGACCTTTTAATGGAATATACCCGCCATCCCGACTACCTGGTTTGCAGTACCGCCTTTGCCGCCTTGCGCCGCATCGCCCGGGGTGTACAGGTGGCGGGAGGGGAACCGCCACCGTGGTGGGACAGGGTGGTTGCGGCGATGATGGAATTCCTGTCGTCGGAGAAAGAACCGGAGTTCCGGCTGCGCAGCCTGGACGTGCTGGCCGCCAGCGGGGACCAGGCTCTGGTGGACATGCTGGCCCCCTTTCTGGCGGACCGGGATCCCCTGGTGGTGAAGGGTGTGGTGTGGGCCATCGGCCACATAGGCGGGGAGCGGGCGGTGGAGGTGCTGGTGGAACGGGGATCCACCCCGGCGGGCAGGCTGGTGCGCCGGGAGATCTGGGGGGAGGCCCTGGGATTGGCCCTGGCGCGGGTGCCGGACCCTTTGGGCGCACTGGAACAAATGTCCCGATCAAGTCGAAAATACCGGCACTTCCTGGAGGGGTTATGTCTGGAGGTGGATTATCCCCGCTATTCAGTTTACCCCGCCCCGGACTATTTCCGCCTGCAGTGTGCGGAGCGTGGTTTGGACTACCGCAAGTTCAAATACCTGACGGAATGAGGAATTTAGGAGGACACTGGGGGATAAACTAACCGCCAGGGAAGAGGTGGTGTGCACATTGCCTGGGGGTGAGTAAATGCTGGGGTTGTACTGGGAGATACTAGCGGTAACGGGGTTTATCGTGGTGGGAATTGGGTTGTTGTACTACCTGGTACACAGGGAACTGCTGTAATTTGCCGGTGAGGTGGAAGCCGGGATTGGTTTAAGTGGTGTGTTTGCTTTTGTGTACAGGGTGTTATCGCGAACTGCGGTGGGCAGGCTGCATGGAAATGCTGTGATGTGTTGGCCCTGTGTATAAGGAGCTGTATAAAGGGGCGATCCCGTTGATCAAATACGTGGAAGTTGTAATCCAGACCTTTCTCGCCTTTTTTGCCATCCTCATTTATACCCGCATCCTGGGTAAACAGCAGATTGGCCAGTTGACCTATTTCGAATATATCACCGGAATCACCTTTGGCAGTATTGCCGGGATTCTCGCCACTGACGTGGCTACCGGCCAATCCCATGTCCATTTTGTGGGACTGACCACCTTTGCCCTGCTGACCTTTATCATGGGTTATATATCCCTGCACAGCCGCCCGGCCCGGAAACTGATCGCCGGCGAGGCCACGGTGGTTATCCAGAACGGTAAGGTTTTGGAAGATAACATGAAAAAAATGCGCTACAACCTGGATGAACTGCTAATGCAGCTCAGGGAGAAGAATGTGTTTAATATTGCCCAGGTGGAATATGCTTTGCTGGAACCAAATGGCAACCTGGCGGTGTTGCTGAAATCCCAGCACCGGCCCCTCACTCCCAATGACCTGCAAATACCTACCCAGTATGAGGGAATATCCACGGAGGTCATCCAGGACGGCAAGGTTATTTATCCGAATTTGGCCCAGCTGGGTCTCAACATCCAGTGGCTGCAGCAGGAGCTGGCGAAAAGGGGTGTGACGGATTTACAACAGGTGGTCTTGGCATCCCTGGATACCCAGGGGCAGTTGTATGTGGATTTACGGAAGGACCATCAGGTGCAGATGACCGATATCACGGACAGGCCGGAGAACTGACCGGGACAACCGGCGGGACCCTTTCACTTTCATGGGCATCTGCGAAGTACCTATTTTTGGGGGGACTGGAGGGAGTAACTTGACAGCCATCGCTTTTGGTACTGATGGTTGGCGTTCCATCATGGCGGAGGATTTTACCTTTCCCAATGTGCGGGTGGTCACCCAGGCCATTGCCGAATATGTTTTGGGCACCGGAATGGCTTCCCAGGGGGTGGTGGTGGGTTATGACTGCCGTTTTCTGGCGGAGCGTTTTGCGGATACTGTGGCAGAAGTACTGGCGGGTAACGGCATCCCGGTGTTATATGGGGCAAAGGCCATGCCCACGCCAGTAACCGCCTACGGGGTACGGATGACCGGGGCCGCCGGTGCGGTAATGCTCACGGCCAGCCATAACCCACCGGAGTATAACGGCATTAAATTCATCCCCTACTACTGCGCTCCGGCGATGCCGGACATTACCGCCGTCATTGAGACCAATGTGCACCGGGTGCTGGCGGGCGAAGAGGTACGGCGGATGCCCTTGGGGGAAGCCAGGGACCGGGGGCTGCTGAGAGAAATTGATCCCGAGGGCCCATACCTGGATCACCTTGGCCGTTTGGTGGATTTCCAGGCCATCAAGGGAGCCGGGCTCCACATTATTGTGGATCCCATGCATGGGGCGGGGATGGGTTATCTGGAGCAATTGCTGGAGGGGTGTGTCCTGGAAGCGCTGCACAATACCAGGGACCCCCTCTTTGGTGGGCGGCTGCCGGAACCCAACGCTGCCAACCTGCCGGAGCTGATCCAGCGGGTCCGGGAGACGGGGGCGCAGCTAGGACTGGCCCTGGACGGGGATGCTGACCGGTTCGGCATTGTGGATGCCGGAGGCATCTACCTGGTGGCCAATCAGGTACTGGTACTGGCCCTCCATCATCTGTTGGAAAACCGCCAGTGGCAGGGTGGGGCGGTGGCCCGTACGGTGGCCACCACCCACCTCCTGGATCGCATGGCAAAAACATACGGGATGACCGTCTTGGAAACTCCAGTCGGTTTCAAGTACATCGGTCGCGCCCTGCGGGAACAAGGGGCCATCCTGGGCGGGGAGGAAAGCGGCGGTATGAGTATCAAGGGCCACCTGCCGGAGAAGGATGGCATCCTGGCCGCCGTGCTGATGGCGGAACTGGTAGCGGTCGGCGGGAAATCCCTGCAGGAGGTGCTGGCGGGCATTGCCGGGCGGTTTGGTACAGTGGTCAACCAAAGGATTGATGTACATGTCCAGCCGGAGAGCAAGCAACGGGTGCTGGATCGCCTGAAGGGCTACGCCCCTGTGAAAATGGCCGGGGTTCCGGTAGTGGAAAGGCTGGCGGTGGATGGCCTGAAGGTTGTTATGGCAGATGGCAGCTGGATGCTGGTGCGTCCATCCGGTACTGAACCCTTATTCCGGATCTACGCAGAGGCTGCTGCGCCGGACCGGTTGGCCTTGCTGCAGCAGGAGGTCCGGCAGGATCTGGGTATATAGCCGCTTATCCATAGTGCTCGTTTCGACGGTATGCTACGATCGTAAAAGCTCAGGCTAAAGCCATCTAAAAACCCGCCTATTTACTTGCGGCGGGTTTAAAGATTTGTCAGCATCTCCAGCTGACCTTTTCCTATACAAAAACGTACATTTTATTGATGTGGCACCATTTTCCTTGGCCTGTATGCCGGTCGGTTCCTCGGGAGTTACTGGGGATCGAAATACATCTGGTGCTGGCCGGGCGGAAGGTTGCGGTAGCATTCCGGACATAGCTCCCCTTTACCGGGTACAACCACGGGATCGGTTTCCAGGATCCTTTCCATTAAGCGTAGGTTTTGGCCGCAGTTCAGGCAGTGTCCCTGCTCCATACCCACTTCAACCCACCTCCAAAAATGTATTGATTCTAGTATGCCGCCCTGGTTGAGAAAAAATTTATCTTCACCGCCTTGTCAGTTAATCCAATCACCCTTCCGCAGCCTGCAGCATAAGATGCAATCCGGGATCTGCCACTATGGGGGTGACAGCATGGATTACGGGTGGCCTGTTTTCCTGGGCCTGGCGGTAGCAGCAGTGGCTGCAGCCGGGATGTCTGCCAGGCGAGAAATGTGCCGTCCCGGCCAGGTGGTGAGGGTGGTGCTTTATGTACGAAACGGAGAGGAGGTACTGGAAGGGATCATCCGTACAATTCTGACCTGGCAGGCGTTGGGGTGGCCACTGGAGTTGGCGGCGGTGGACCTTGGCTCCGGCGACCGGTCGCCACTGATCCTGCACCGGCTGCTGGCTGATTGGCACACTGGGGATGACCGGCGGTGGGAGGTGTTTCCGGTACACCTTACCCAGGATTGTGATGCTCGCCGGTTGTTAAGGGGGGTGCGGGAGCGGGTACGGGGCTAGACCTCTGGCGTTCAAGCATGTCCAGATTATTCATTGAACCTGCTTTCACTGCAGGAATTTTTGTTTCCGCCCGGATCAAGGCAGGAATGGAGCTACCCTTGCCGAAATAATGCACCAATTGGCAAAATACGGTATGAATCTGTTTCTCGGAGGTGCCGTGGTGGGCAGTCCCAAGGGTTTGGTCTATGCCCTGGCAGCAGGTGGCGGGTGGCGCATTTTCGTCACCCATGACCCTGCCCTGGACCGGGCCTACTGGCAAGACAGCGGCGAGGACTGTAGATTGTTTGTTTTGAGTTTTCCCCTGCCCCAGGGCATCGCCCACAGCCTCCAGCAAAGATTGGCTGGTAAAACATGGCCAACAGGGGAAGCGGGATTGGCAGCCATGGCTGGGTTGCTGGCGAAGGAGACACGGCGATGGTTAACCGTCTTGCCAGACCTGCGGTTGGTGGAGAACGGGTGGGAGGAAGTGCAGCCGGACAGGCGAACATTGCCGGATGCCGAGTCCATTGACCAGGTGCGGGCTGTTCTGACCGGCCGGGTGCTGCTACTGCCGGAAGTGGCGCGGGCTTTGCACGATAGGGGGGTGTATCCCGCTGCACCGCTGGTGGACGTGTTACAGGTTCTCTACCTCGCGGGTGAGGTGGAACGCCGGCCGGGTGTGGTATGGGATGGCCTGGGGGGAAGTTGTGCGCGCTGTGGACAAGCCGGGGAGATCCATGCCAGTCCCTGTGCCGATTGTGGGACCACCGGTTGTATTTACTGTGCGGCTTGTGCGGCCATGGGTGAGGCCCGCCAGTGCCGCCCCTTGTTTTTGAAACCTGGTCTGGAGGCTATCACAGGGCAGCCCCGGGTGGGAGAGGTTCACCTTGGCTTTGAACTTACTCCTGCCCAGGCTGACGCCTCCCTGGCCCTGGTGGACAGCCTGTATGGCCAGGGAAAGGACTGCCTGGTATGGGCGGCCTGTGGTGCGGGAAAGACGGAGGTGGCCTTTCAGGCCATTGCCCGGGCCCTGGAAGATGGATACCGGGTAATGGTGGCCATCCCGCGCCGGGATGTGGTGCGGGAACTGGAACCCCGCCTGGCTGCTGCCTTTCCCCTGGCCAGGATTGCCGCCCTGTACGGGGGGGCGCCGGACAAGTTCCGGGATGCCGACCTGGTGGTAGCCACTACCCATCAGGCCCTTCGTTTTTACCAGCAGTTTTACTTGGTGGTGCTGGATGAAGTGGATGCCTTTCCCTACCATGGCAATCCCATGCTGTATCTTGCTGTGGACCGGGCAAGACGGCCGGGGGGGCGGACCCTTTATCTGACTGCCACCCCGCCCGTTAACCTGCGGGAGATGGCGGTGAAGGGGGAACTGGGCCTTGTCTACCTGCCGGCCAGGCCCCACGGCTATCCCTTGCCGGAGCCGGAAATAGTGCTGGCCCGGGCGCTGTCTGACCGTGGCGGTAGGAGTATCCTTGCCCCTGAGGTGCTGGAGATTATCCACCGCAGCGTGGAAGGAGATATGGCCCAGGTGTTCGTTTTTGTTCCTACCGTATACATGGCTTCCCGGGTGGGCGAAATTTTGCGGGAGTCCCTGCAGAAACCTCCTTATAACTTCCCCGGTGACTGGGTCCAGTACGCCCATGCCAGGGATCCGGACAGGGAAAGGAAGCGGGAGGCCTTCACCCGGGGCGATTTCCCGGTGTTGGTGACTACTACCATTATGGAGCGCGGTGTCACCATTCCCCGTGTCAACGTGGCGGTGCTCTTTGCCGAGGATGAGCGGGTATTTGATGAGGGCACCCTGGTGCAGATGGCCGGTCGTTCCGGCCGCTCTGCCCTGCATCCGGCAGGGAGGGTGTGGTTTGTGGGGAGCCGCCGGTCCAGGCCCATGCTGGAGGCCCGGCGGCACATCCGGTACCTTAACCAGGAAGCGGGGCGGCGGGGCTATCTGGTGAGCAGGCCGGAAACGGGGAGGGGGGGATGTTGAACCACAGGGGCAGACTTTGGGAGGGGTTTTTGGATTTGCTATTCCCGCCCTCGCCCCGTTGCTGGGGATGTAATGCACCCGGGGGCCTGGATGGGAGGGGATTGTGTCGCGTGTGTGTTGCGGAAATGTCCGGGTGGAAAAGGGTCAATTTCCCCTGCCGGGTGTGCGGGCGGCTGATGGATCAGCCGGGATTGTGCAGGCGATGTGGTAAGGGGTTGCCGCCCTTTGTGGTAGCCCGGGCGGCCGGTCCCTTTCGGGGTTGCTTGAAAAACGCCGTGACCCGGTTGAAGTTCGCCGGGAGGCGGGAGCTGGCCAAACCCTTGGGGGATCTCCTGGCCACGGTGGTAGCCGGTGAACCCCAGCTGGCTGGCGCTGTGGTGGTGGTGCCGGTTCCCCTGGCCCCGGCCCGGTTAGCGGAGCGGGGCTATAACCAGGCCGTTCTGTTGGCCCGCCGTTTGGCATGGAACCTGAACTTGCCGGTGGATGAACATAGTCTGGTGCGGCTTGTCCATACCCCGCCCCAGGCCGCGCTGAACCGGCCGCAACGGTTAAAGAACCTGCAGGAGGCCTTCCGGGTGAGTGATCGGGGACGGCTGCAAGGCCGGCATGTTTTGCTGGTGGATGACATTTTGACCACCGGCGCCACCGCTGCGGAATGCTGCCGGGCATTGTTGCGGGGAGGCGCCGGCTCCATCGGGGTGGTGACGGTAGCTACAGCCATGGAGCATCCCTTCGACAATAAAACCACCCAGAACATGGAAAATATGACATTATTCCCCCTTTCCCCAACCTAATCCACAGCTAAAACCCAGACAGGCCGGGTTACTAACAGACTTACCCACATTATCCACAGTTTCTGGCGGGTTTCCCCCCCTCTGTGGAGGCTGTTTTCGACACGGCGGGAGGGAAGGTGAAGGTGGAATGCCACAAAAATGATCATTGTCTGGCAGGACATCCCTTTGTATAATCGATCTTAGTGTGGAAATATCGTCAAGGAGGAAGATTAGAATGCCAAAGAAATGGCTAATTTGCCTGGCCGGCGCGCTTGTTTTGTCGCTGGCCCTGGCCGGATGTGGCGGCGGGAAACAGCCAGAGGTCCCTACAGGCGGCAATGAACCGCCAAAAGTGGCGCTGAAGGTCGGTACCGAGGCGGCCTACGCTCCCTTTGAGTATGAGGAAAATGGTCAGATTACCGGTTTTGACGCCGACCTGATCCGTGCTGTGGCGCAGGCCATCGGCATGGAGGCCCAGCTTACCCATGTGGAGTGGGATGGCCTATTCCCCGCCCTGGATGTGGGGACGGTGGATGTAGTGATTTCCGCCATGACCATTACCGATGAGCGGCTGCTGGAAGTGGACTTCTCCGACCCCTATTTTGAGGCCCGCCAGATTATCGCAGTGAAGCAGGGCGCCGCCATCACCGGCATGAAGGACCTGGTGGGTAAAAAGGTGGGTGTGCAGTCCAACACCACCGGGCATTATGCCGTGGAAAAACTGCCAGGCATGAAGGACAAGGATATCATCAAGTTCCCCACCACTCCCGATGCCCTGTATAATCTGGGCAGCGGAGCGGTAGCCGCCGTGGTGGCGGATGAGCCGGTGGTACTCAACTTCATTAAGCACAACCCGGAAATGAAGCTGGCCACCGTCACCGACGAATTTGAAAAGGAATACTACGGCATTGCCCTCAAAAAGGGCAACCCCTTGGTGCAAAAAATCAACGAAGGCTTGGCCAAAGTGGTGGAAAGCGGGGAATATGACAGGATTTATAACAAGTACTTTGGTAAATAGGAGGGCGGTTCTTTAATTCCAGGCGGGGGCCCACGGTTACCCAGGCTCCCGTCTTTCCGTTCACCTATGGCCAGTTCATTTGTCTCATTACCGGGAGGGATGCTGGGGTGAGTTACACCTTCCAATGGTACCTGGTCCAGAACAACATGCCCAAATTGCTGGCAGCCGCCCTGGTTACCCTGGAACTGACCGCTTTGGCCATTGCCATTGGGGTGGTGCTGGGCCTTTTGGTTAGCCTGGCCCGCATGTCCGGGGTGAAACCCCTGGCCTGGGTGGCCTCTGCCTATGTGGACTTTTTCCGGGGGACCCCCCTATTAGTACAGATTTTCCTCATCCATTACGGGGTTTCCAGCTTTTTCGGCTACACCCCTGTGCCCTTCATTTCCGCCGTGGCAGCCCTGGGCATCAACAGCGGGGCCTATGTGGCGGAGATCTTCCGGGGTGGCATCCAGGCGGTGGACCGGGGCCAGATGGAGGCCGCCCGCTCCCTGGGGATGTCCTGGGGACAGTCCATGCGCCATGTGGTCATTCCCCAGGCCTTTCGCATCAGCGTCCCGGCCCTGGGCAATGAGGTAATCGCCCTGTTAAAGGATACCTCCCTGGTGGCGGTGATCTCCGTGGTGGAACTGATGAACCAGGGACGGCTCATCGTTGGCCGTACACCGCGTTACCTGGAAGTATACCTCACCATCGCCATCCTTTATTTTGTGATGACCAAATCCATTGCCTTCCTGGTGGGCAGGCTGGAAAGGAGGCTGAAAACCGGTGATCACGGTAACCGACCTCTATAAAAATTTCGGCCGGCTGGCAGTGCTGAGGGGCGTTTCCTGCCACATTAAGGAAGGTGAAGTGGTGGTGGTGATCGGACCCAGTGGCTCCGGTAAAAGTACCTTCCTGCGCTGCCTGAATCATCTGGAAACTATTACCAGTGGTGAAATCGTCATCGACGGGATTCGGCTGACGGACCGGGAAACGGATATCAACAAGATCCGGCGGGAAGTGGGGATGGTGTTCCAGCGCTTCAACCTTTTTCCCCACAAGACCGCCCTGGGGAATATCACCCTGGCGCCGGTGACGGTGAAGGGAATGCCGCTTTCAGAGGCTGAGAAGCTGGGACGGCGCTTGCTGGCCAAAGTGGGGCTGGCAGAGAAGGCGGATGCCTACCCCGACCAGCTTTCCGGCGGGCAGCAGCAGCGGGTGGCCATCGCCCGGGCGCTGGCCATGGAGCCGCGGGTGATGCTCTTTGACGAACCCACCTCCGCCCTGGACCCGGAAATGGTGGGGGAGGTGCTGGCGGTGATGAAGGATCTGGCCCGGGAAGGGATGACCATGGTGGTGGTATCCCACGAAATGGGGTTTGCCCGGGAGGTGGGTGACCGGGTATTCTTTATGGATGAGGGTTGCATCGTCGAGGAGGGTACCCCTGCGGAAATTTTTGGCAATCCCCGTCATGAAAGGACCAAGGCCTTTTTAAGTAAAATCCTGTAACATCATTCTGCCGCCTTTTCCTGCCGAAGGCCTTCCGTGGTTTGACATTGGCCGCAGGCGGGTGATATAATAAGCACGCTTGTGGTTTACCACGGGGATTTGGAAGTTTAGGAGGAATGCAAGGAAATGCAAGGTCGGGTAAAATGGTTTAATCAGGAAAAGGGCTATGGCTTCATCGAGCGGGAAGACGGTGGCGACGTGTTTGTCCACTTTTCCGCCATTCAGGAGCAGGGTTTCAAAACCCTGGCGGAGGGCCAGCAGGTGGAATTTGAAATTATCGATGGTCCCCGCGGTCCCCAGGCGGCTAATGTGGTAAAACTTTAACAGCAATCAACCCTGGCCTTGGGGCCAGGGCTTTGTTTTGTTCAATGAATGGCAGGATTTTTTACTCCGGTCGGGAATACTTATAGTAAAAGCCACGCGGCCTGAAAGGAGAGGATGTTTAAGATGCATATTGTTGTAAGAGGCAAAAACATCCCCATTACCGATGCCCTAAGGGAGTACGTGGAGAAAAGGCTGCGCAAACTGGAAAAATATCTGGGTGAGATCAACGAGGTCCAGGTAACCCTGATGGTGGAAAGGGAACGGCACCGGGTGGAGGTGACCATCCCCATTAACGGTCTGTTGCTGCGCGGGGAAGAGGCCACCGGCGACATGTACTCCTCGGTAGATCTGGTCATAGAGAAACTGGAAAAACAGGTGGAAAAGTATAAGACCAGGTTGAGTAAGAAGTTGCGGGGAAGATCCTTAGGTGATTTTCCCGGCACGGACAGGGAAAAGGAGGAAATTGAACCACAAATCATCCGGACCAAGCGTTTTGCCATCAAGCCCATGCCGGTGGATGAGGCCATCATGCAAATGAACCTCATCGGACACAGCTTTTACGTTTTTTCCAATGCGGAGACGGAAGAAGTAAATGTGGTGTACCGCCGGAAGGACGGCCACTACGGCCTGATTGAACCGGAGTTCTAGCCACAGACCACTGGATAACACATATTTGCACAGGACTTGCCGGAAGCGCTACCGGCAGCAGCCGGGGTACCGCCCCGGCTGTTTTTCTACAATTTTCCCCGCCTTGGGATATTTGTTAAAAGGAAATTATGGGCCGGGGTCGAAAAGAGACAGGAGAAAATCCGGGGGCGGTGGAACACTTGATACCGGAAGCACTGATTCTGGGCTACCTCATCGGGAGGGTGCGGGGCGGGCGTCTTAAACGAATCAGGCAGGTGTCCGTAAAATGGTTGCCTTTGGCTATCATGGCGGCATGCCTGCCCTGGGCGCTGGAGGTTTTGGTATACAGGGGTTGGTGGTCAGAAGGGCTGCCATGGATCAAACCGGTGTGGATGGTGTCACTGGCGGTGCTGTTATTGTGGGGACACCTGAACCGGAACCAGCCGGGTTTTAAAATACTGGGCCTCGGCCTGGGGTGCAACCTGCTGGCCCTGGCCGCCAATGGGGGCGCGATGCCGGTTGCTGCGGGGGGGCTGGCGGCGGAATGGGCGAGACTTTCCGCAGCCAAATGGGGTGCCCTGCAGTTGTTGATTACCGAGCCACGATTGGCCATCCTGGGGGACAGCATATTTGTCCCGTACCTCTGGCCCCGGTCCATCAGTGTGGGTGATGTGCTGGTTTCCCTGGGGCTCTTGTTGTTTGTCCAGCAGGCTATGCAGGTGCGCCACAATTACAAGTTCGTTTCCACCCGTTACCGCCGGTTGTCATAAAAAGGAAAAACCTTTTCTTGCAAATCCATCCGGTGGAATGGTACAATACAAGGATAGGAACACCTGGGGGGGGGGAGAGAGCGACAATTCTCCTCCCTTTCATGCCTGGTAGAAAGGAAGTGGTGTGATTGCTGGGTACCCTTAAACGGTTACTGGATGACAATGCCAAGGAAATTAAACGCCTTTCCAGGCGGGTGCAGGCCATCAATGACCTGGAACCGTCAATCCAGGCGTTATCCGATGCCGCTTTGGCCGATAAAACCTCCGAATTCAAACAACGCCTGGCCAATGGCGCAACCATGGACGATATCCTGCACGAGGCCTTTGCGGTGGTGCGGGAGGCCTCCAGGCGCACCCTGGGCCTCCGGCCCTTTGATGTCCAGTTGATTGGCGGCATGGTGCTGCACCAGGGACGCATTGCGGAAATGAAGACCGGTGAAGGTAAAACCCTGGTGGCCACCCTTCCCGCCTATCTCAATGCCCTGGCGGGCAACGGGGTACATGTGGTCACCGTCAACGACTACCTGGCCCGGCGGGACAGTGAATGGATGGGCCGCATTTACAAATTTTTGGGCCTATCCGTCGGCCTCATCGTCCACGGGCTGGATGCCCAAAAACGGCGGGAATCCTACCTGGCGGACATCACCTATGGCACCAACAATGAATTCGGTTTCGACTATTTGCGGGACAACATGGCCTGGGAAGCGGACCAGCGGGTTCAGCGGGTGCTCAATTACGCCATCGTGGATGAAGTGGACAGCATCCTCATCGACGAGGCCCGTACACCCTTGATCATCTCCGGCCAGGCGGATAAGCCCACCCAAATGTACTATACCGTGGCTAAAATGATTCCCCGGCTGCGGGCGGTGGAGGACTATACCGTTGATGAAAAGGCCCATACCGTGGCCCTGACGGAGGCCGGGGTGGCCAAGGTGGAACGCATGCTGGGGGTGGAAAACCTCTTTGAACACCACAACACCGAGCTGGCCCACCATGTCAACCAGGCTTTGAAGGCCCATGCCCTGATGAAACGGGATCGTGATTACGTGGTGAAGGACGGTCAGGTGATCATTGTGGACGAGTTTACCGGCCGCCTGATGTTCGGCCGGCGGTACAGCGAAGGTTTGCACCAGGCCATCGAGGCCAAGGAAGGGGTCAAGATCGAGCGGGAATCCCAAACCCTGGCCACCATCACCTTCCAGAATTATTTCCGGATGTACAGGAAACTGGCCGGCATGACCGGCACCGCCGCCACCGAAGAGGAGGAGTTCCACAAGATTTACGGCCTGGATGTGGTGGTGATTCCCACCAATGAGCCGATGATCAGGATTGATCACCCCGATGTGGTCTACCGGACGGAGAAGGGAAAGCTGGCAGCGGTGGTGGAGGATATCGTGTCCGTCCACAAAACCGGCCAGCCGGTGCTGGTGGGTACCGTGTCCATTGAAAAATCCGAATTATTGAGTGATCTGCTGCGCCGGCGGGGGGTGCCCCACCAGGTGCTGAACGCCAAATACCACGAGCAGGAGGCGCAGATTGTGGCCCAGGCCGGCCGGCTGGGCGCTGTCACCATCGCCACCAACATGGCCGGGCGTGGAACCGATATCATGCTGGGGGGCAACCCGGAATTCCTGACCAGGGAGGAACTGAAGCGGCAGGGTTTGGACCCCGCCGAGGTGGATCAGGGCACCTACCAGGAAGTTTACCGCCGCATGCGGGCCCAGTGTGAAGAGGAGCACCGCCGGGTGGTGGAACTGGGGGGGTTGTATATCCTCGGTACCGAGCGCCATGAGAGCCGGCGAATTGACAACCAGCTGCGGGGCCGGGCGGGCCGCCAGGGGGACCCAGGTGCCAGCCGTTTTTATATCTCCCTGGAAGATGACTTGATGCGCCTGTTTGGTTCCGACAACATTGCCGGCATCATGGATCGCCTGGGGATGGATGATACCACACCCATCGACCATCCCCTGATTTCCCGTTCCATCGAAACCGCCCAGAAGCGGGTGGAGGGACGGAATTTTGACATCCGCAAACATGTGCTGGAATATGATGATGTGATGAACCAGCAGCGGGAGGTCATCTACTCCCAGCGGTTGAAGGTGTTAACCGGCGAGGACCTGGGTGATACCATCAGGGAGATGATCACCACCCTGGTGGACCGGTCCATCACGGAATTTGCCGGCGAAAGCCGCTTTCCGGAGGAATGGGATCTGGATGGCCTGCTGGCCCGTGCGGCGGACCTGTACCTGCCCAATCATCGCCTTACCCCCGATGATTTGCTTGAACTGGAGAAGGAGGAAATCCGGGAACTGCTGAAAGAGCGGGCCTTGGCGGCCTACGAGGCCAGGGAGGAGGAACTGGGTAGGGAAGTGATGGCCCAGCTGGAGCGGATGATCATGCTGCGGGTGGTGGATCAGAAGTGGATGGACCACCTGGACGCCATGGATCAGCTGCGCCAGGGTATCGGCCTCAGGGCCTACGGCGGGCGGGATCCCCTGATCGAGTACAAGTATGAGGCTTACAACATGTTCAATGACATGATCGCCGCTATCCAGGAGGATACCGTCCGGCTCATCCTCCGGACCAGGGTGGCGGCACCGGAACCGGAGCCGCGGGTCAAAAACGTGGTGGAAAACCGTTACGGTGAAGATCGGGCCAAACAGCCGGTACGGGCGGAGAAGAAGGTTGGCCGTAACGACCCCTGCCCTTGCGGCAGCGGGCGCAAGTACAAGAAGTGCTGTGGCCAAAACGGGTAGTGCCAGGCTTATGGTAAAATACTTTAACAGTTAATCTTATGAACCGGCGAGGTGACTGCGGTGTTAGCGGATTTGAAACCCGGCCTGGAAAGGGCTGCTGCAATGCTGGCGGAATTGAGGGTTTCCCTTTGACATAGCTGCCCATATGACCAAGGTGGCAGAACTGGAGGTGGCGGTGGCGGAGCCGGGCTTCTGGGATGACCCGGCCGAAGCCCAGAAGGTGGTACAGGCCCTGGCTGCCAGCCGCAACAAGATCGAGGGTTTCCAGCGGCTGGTGGACACCCACGGGGATCTCTATGCCCTGTGGGAACTGGGGATGGAGGAAGGGGACGAATCCCTGGAGGGGGAGGTTGCCGCCGGCTTGCGGGCCCTGGAGGCGGAACTGGAAAAGGTACATTTGGAAGTGTTATTAAGTGGCAAATATGATGCCCACAGCGCCATCTTAACCCTCCATGCCGGGGCGGGTGGAACGGAATCCCAGGACTGGGTGCAGATGCTCTTACGGATGTATATCCGGTGGGCGGAAGACCATGGTTACCAGGCAGAGGTGCTGGATGCCCTGGCTGGGGACGAGGCGGGAATCAAAAGCGCTACCCTGTCCGTCCGGGGCCCCAATGCCTATGGTTACCTGCGGTCAGAACGGGGGGTACACCGCCTGGTGCGGATTTCTCCCTTCGATGCCGCCAGCCGCCGGCACACCTCCTTTGCCTCCGTTGACGTCATGCCGGAGGTGGAGAGCGAGGATGAGGTGGATATCCGGCCGGAGGATTTAAAGATTGATACCTACCGTTCCGGCGGGGCGGGCGGGCAGCATGTCAACAAGACGGATTCGGCGGTGCGCATCACCCACCTGCCCACCGGTATTGTGGTCCAGTGCCAGAATGAGCGGTCCCAGCACGCCAACCGGTTGACCGCCATGAAGATTTTGTCCGCCAAGCTGTTGGAGTTGAAAAGGCAGCAGGAGGAACAGGAAATGGCGGCCTTGCGGGGGGTACAGCAGGAGATCGCCTGGGGCAGCCAAATCCGCTCCTATGTTTTCCATCCCTACAGCCTGGTCAAGGATCACCGCACCGGCGTGGAGGTGGGCAATGTGCATGCGGTAATGGACGGCCTGCTGGATCCTTTCATCGCTGGCTTTTTGCAGCAACAGGCCCTTGGCAGGTAGGTTGCGCTGCAACAAAGGTGCGTCCGGGAGAATCCACCGGCAAGGCAGGGATGGTTGATGCGGTTTTTATTTTTCGGCCTGGTGCTGTTACTGGCGGGAATGGTAGCAGCCCAGGCCCTTTTGCCTTCCGCCGTTGACGGTTTGGTGGCGGAAGCGGTGGCCAAATGCCTGGGGGGAGTGGTAGCCATCACCGCCCGTACCGCTGCCTTTCCTGCGGTCAAGGTACTGGCGGGCAGGCTGGATGGTCAGCAAATACCCCTGGAAGTGCCGGGCCGTTTCCGGCTGGACGGGGGAGTAGTTGAATTTGTACCAACCGGAATTAGTATTGGCGGCTGGGACTTGGGCCGTACCTTTACCGAGCGGTTGCTGGCGCAGGTGCGCTACCGCCTGCCCCTCCCGTCCCTGCCCGGCGGACTGGTAATGCAGGAAATCCGGGTGGAGGGAGAGGGAGTGTGGCTGCGAGCCTTCCGGAGGGAGGACGGGTTCCCGCCCCTTTTAACTGCAGCTGTCGGTGGATAAGCGGTAAGGCGTGGGGTATGCTAAGGGAAACACTTTCATGCATGCCATTGGAGGGATTCCGGTGCCCTATCACATTACCGAAGATTGTGTGGCCTGTGGTGGGTGTGCGGTGGTCTGTCCGGCCGGTGCCATCGATGACGGTTACACCTGTTTTGCCGATTCCCGTTTCTACCGGATCCGTCCCAGTTGCAACCAGTGCGGCCGGTGTGTGGAGGTCTGCCCGACTGGTGCCATCATCCAAGTCTAAGCCTGGGGAGACCCTTTTTCCTTTGTCCGGCAGGAAATTTGGCAGAGTTTGCCGAACAGGAATGCCCTATCCAGTAAAGATACGAGCGGGGAGGGGGACAGACCATGGGTTGGCGTGCTGCCCGGACCCTGGGCTTGGCCTGGAGTTACCTGGGTGTGATCCTGGGCAGCCTGTTGGTGGCCCTGGGCCTGGTGTTGTTTCTGGTGCCCAATAAGATTGCCGCCGGGGGTGTCAGCGGGCTGGCCACCGTTATTTACTACATTGCCGGTTTTCCGGTGGGTGTGACCATGCTGGTGCTGAACATCCCGTTGTTTCTGGCCGGATTGCGCACCCTGGGCTTGCATTTTGGGCTGAAATCCCTCCTTGGTACCGTGGTGCTGTCCCTTTTTATTGACCTGCTGGGCCCCCGCCTGGGGGTTCCCACCAGGGATCCCCTGCTGGCCTCCATTTACGGTGGCATTCTGGTGGGGGTGGGGCTGGGCATCGTGTTCAGGGCCGGTGGCACCACCGGCGGGACGGACTTGGCGGCCCAGGTGGCCCGGCGTTTTGTGCGGGTAACCTCCGGGTCCATGCTGCTGGCCATCGACGGGGTGGTCATCGCCCTGGCCGGCTGGGTATTCGGCGTGGAGCTGGCCCTTTACGCCCTGGTATCCCTTTTCGTTACCGCCCGGGTCATCGACCTGGTGCAGGAGGGTGTGGGTTATTTCAAAGCGGCCCTGATTATTTCCGACCATAACCGGGAAATTGGTCAGGCGGTGAATACCCACCTGGATAGGGGGGCCACGGTACTGGCCGGCCGGGGCGTATACACCGGCAATGACCGGGAGGTGCTGTTGGTGGTGGTCACCAGGCCGGAGGTGACCAAACTGAAGGAGTTGGTGATTAAATATGATCCCAAGGCCTTTGTGATTGTAACCAATGTGCACGAGGTATTGGGCGAGGGATTTAAGGACTGGAGCCGGGAGTAAACCGGCGTTTCAAGGCGGGAGGTAGAGCAAAATGGATGAGACAAAATTGCGGGAACTGCAAGAGCGGGCACTGGCGGTGCGGCGGGATATCGTGGAAATGATCGCCCTGGCCGGATCCGGTCATCCCGGTGGGTCCCTGTCTGGTGTGGAGATCGCCTGTGCGCTGTATTTCCATGCCATGCGCATCAGGCCGGCTGAGCCGGACTGGCCGGAACGGGACCGGTTCGTCCTTTCAAAAGGTCATGCTGCCCCTCTGTTATATGCGGTGCTGGCCCAGGCCGGCTATTTTCCCCGGGAGGAACTGAAAGGACTCCGGCGGATTGACCGTATGCTGCAAGGACATCCCGATGCCAAGGGCACCCCGGGGGTTGAGGTTTCCACCGGCTCCCTGGGCCAGGGTATTGCCGTGGCCAATGGAATTGCCCTGGCTGGTAAACTGGACGGGCGGGACTACCGGGTGTATGTGCTGGTTGGTGACGGTGAACTGCAGGAGGGGCTGGTATGGGAAGCGGCCATGGCGGCCGCCCATTACCGGCTGGACAATGTGACGGTGTTTGTGGACTATAACGGGTTCCAGATTGACGGGCGCATCCAGGATGTGATGAACCCCGACCCGGTCCCGGACAAGTGGCGGGCCTTCGGCTGGCATGTGCTGGAGATCGACGGCCATGATTTCCCCCAGATCCTGTCTGCCATCGACACGGCCAGGTCGGTGCAAGGTAAACCCACGGCGGTGATAGCCCGGACGGTGAAGGGGAAGGGTATTTCCTTCATGGAAAACCAGGTGGGTTGGCACGGTGTGGCGCCCAAGCCCGATGAACTGGAGCGGGCCCTGGTGGAACTGGCCGGCTGGCAGCCCGCTTGAAGCAGAATGGGAGGCGAGAAATGATGAGCAAGATGGCCACCCGGGACGCCTATGGACAAACCCTGGTGCGTCTCGGAGAAAGGGAACCCCGGGTTGTGGTGCTGGACGCCGATCTGGCCAAATCCACCAAAACCATCGATTTTGCCAAGTCATTCCCCCAGCGGTTTTTCGATATGGGTATCGCCGAACAGAATCTGATATGTACCGCCGCCGGCCTGGCCCTGGCAGGTAAAATTCCCTTTGCCAGTACCTTTGCGGTGTTTGCCACCGGCCGCGCCTTTGAGCAGATCAGGAATTCCGTAGCCTATCCCAGGGCCAATGTGAAGATTGCCGCTACCCACGCCGGTTTGACGGTGGGAGAGGATGGGGCATCCCACCAGTCGGTGGAGGATATCGCCATCATGCGCTCCTTGCCTGGCATGACGGTGCTGGTGCCCGCCGATGCCCGGGAAACGGAACTGATGGTGGAAGCGGCAGCCGCCCACAAGGGACCGGTATATATCCGCCTGGGCCGTTCCGGGGTGCCGCAGCTTTTCGACATGGAATACCAGTTTGCCATGGGTAAGTCCCCTGTGCTGCGGGAAGGTGATGATGCCGCCATTTTCGCCTGTGGCATCATGGTGGCGGAAGCCCTTACGGCAGCCAGGCAGCTGGCGGAGGCGGGGCTTGAGGTAACGGTGGTCAATGTTTCCTCCATCAAGCCCATGGATGAAAAAACCATTATTGAAGCTGCCAGGCAAGCCGGTGCCGTGGTCACCGCCGAGGAACACAGTGTGGTGGGCGGACTGGGCAGTGCTGTGGCTGAGTTGCTGGCCCGTCACTACCCGGTGCCGGTGGAGATGGTGGGAGTGCAGGACACCTTCGGCGAATCCGGTAGCCCATCGGATCTTCTGCAAAAATACGGTCTGACCGCCCATCACATCGCCAGAGGGGTGGAAAGAGTAGTGCTGCGCAAAAAAACCATATCCGGAAACCGGTAAAGCATACGTTGGCAAAAAACGCCGCCTGCCCAAAGGGCGGCTTTTGCTTTGTCTGGAAACCGTATCTACCGCTGCCAGCGGTTTGCCGGAGGGTTACTGCCCATAGTGTGCATACTAAGAAAAACTGATGGAGGTGATAAAATGAAAGCCAATACTACCAGCTGGGTTGTCACCGGTCTTGGGGCCGCAGTAACCGCTGTGGGCGCAACAGCCTTAACCGGTGCCATCGGTGCCGGGGTGGTGGGATTTGGGGTAGCCCATATGGTGCTTGGAGTCCTGGATATGTTTCGCCCCAGTGTCCGGAATGATAGCTGAACAAATTTTAATTTAACCGCCCTCGGGGCGGTTTTTTCATGTCAGGAAATTGACGGAAACTTACATTTCCTGTATCTCTCAGCAGGATTCTTATGTATGTTGTCGAAACCGGAATATGACAGATGAGCCGCCATGTTCTACAATTCGCAACCAGGGGGTAACTGTCTTTGATTCAATTTATTAATGTATCCAAGGTATATCCCAATGGAAACAAGGCGCTTGCCGATGTTAGCTTTCAGGTTGACAAGGGTGAGTTTGTTTTTTTGGTTGGCCCCAGCGGGGCGGGCAAGTCCACTGTCATTAGAATGATGTTCAGGGAAGAGCTGCCTACCCGTGGCCAGATCATGATCGGAGGCAAGAGCATCCTGCGGCTCCGGCGCTCGGAAATTCCCATCCTGCGCCGCAACATGGGTGTGGTATTTCAGGATTACCGTCTGCTGTCCGACCGGACCGCCTATGAAAACATTGCCTTTGCCATGCAGGTGGTGGAGGCCGCGCCCTGGGAGATCCGGGAGCGGGTTCCCCAGGTGCTGGAGATGGTTGGGCTTTCCCACCGGGCGGACCACTATCCACACCAGCTTTCCGGGGGGGAACAGCAACGGGTGGCCATTGCCCGTGCTATTGTCAATAATCCCCGCATCCTGGTGGCGGATGAACCAACCGGTAACTTGGATGCCGAAACCTCCTGGCAAATCATCCACCTCCTGAACGAGATCAATAAGCGGGGCACCACCATAGTGGTGGCCACCCACAACCGGGAGATTGTTACTACCATGCGCAAACGGGTACTGACCCTGGAGGGAGGCGCCCTGGTACGGGATGTGGAAAGGGGGACAGTACGACGTGAAGCCTAGAACCATCGCCTATTATTTCCGGCAGGCCGTTATCTCCATGGGGCGAAACACCGGTATGAGTATCGCCGCCGCCCTGACGGTGGCCATCGCGCTGTTTATCTTGGGTTCATTCCTGCTGCTGGTGACCAACGCCAACTTTATCGCCGGTGTACTGGAGTCCAATGTGGAGATCGCCGCCTACCTGGATGTGGACATGCCCAGGAAGGACGCGGAACAGATGGCCCAGCAGGTGGCCGCCATGGACCTGGTGGCGGATGTCCGGCTGGTGCCCAAAGAAGAGGGACTGAACCAGCTACGCAAGCAGTTTGGTGATCGACACGACCTGCTGTCCGCCCTGGGCGGGGTCAATCCCCTGCCGGACTATCTGAAAATCAAGGTCACCGAGCCGGAAGGGGTGAGGGCGGTGGCGGAAGCCGTTGCCGGCCTGGAGGGTGTGGAAAAGGTGAACTACGGTGAGTTGGTGGTGTACCGCCTGTTCAGTGTCATCTATTGGGTGCGGTGGCTGGGTCTGGGCAGTATGATCCTGCTATCCCTATCCGCCGTTTTTCTGGTGGCCATTACCGTACGATTGACGGTTTTTGCCCGCCGGCGGGAGATCAACATCATGAAATATGTTGGTGCCACCGATTGGTTTATTCGCTGGCCATTCTTCCTGGAGGGCATGTTCCTGGGCCTCACCGGCGCCCTGGTGGCGGTGGCCAGCCTCTATGGCACCTATCAGTTCCTGGTTAGTAATATCGGTCCAGCCCTGCCCTTTGTACCGCTGGTGACGGATAGCCTGACGGTAATGAGGCATCTGGCATGGTTGCTGTTGGCGGGTACGGCGGTGGGTGCCCTGGGTAGTGCCATCTCGGTACACAGGTTTCTCAAGGTGTAATTTAACGGCGAGGCCGCGGGTTTTTGGTAAAGGGGGAATGGGTATGGAGCACAGAAGGCGCCCGCGCTGGGCCGGCGTCATCGCCCTGGTGTTGACCATGGTCTTTGGCATGTCATTGTGGCCGGTATACGGCAACGAACTGGACAGGTTACGGCAGGAGCAGCAGCGCATCAACCGGCAGATCGAACTGCAGCAGCGGGCCCTGCAAACGGCCAACCGACAGATCAACACCCTGGCCAGTGAGCTGGAAAAACTGGAACGGGATATCGACCGGCTGGAGAGGGAACTGGAACTGCTGGAAAAACAGATGGCGGAGGCCGAGGGGCGGGTAGTCCAGGCGGAAAGGGAACTGCAGGAAGCGGAAAACGCCCTGGAGGAACGTACCAGGGTATTCCGCGCCCGCATTAAGGAAATATATTTGAACGGGCAGGTGGACTACCTGGAGGTGTTGCTCCAATCCACCACCTTGACGGATTTCCTGGTCCGGTTCGAGCTATTGCAGAAGATTGCAGAACAGGATGTCCAGATGCTTCAGAACATCGAGGCGGAACGCCAGGCAGTGGAACAAAAGAAGGCCAACCTGGAAGCTCGCCGTGATGACATCGCCAAGCTGAAGGCCAGACGGGAAAGGGACCAGCAGCGTTTGGAAAGCCAGGTGCGGGAAAAGGAGCGGCTACAGGCCAAACTGCTGAATGACAAGGCCACCATTGAAAAGAGCCTTGCGGAGGAGGAACAGGCGGCCAGGGAGATTGCCGCCAAAATCCGGGAACTGGCGGCCAAAACCGGTCAGTATACCGGTGGTAAGATGGCCTGGCCGGTGCCCAACTACTTCCGCCTTACTTCGGAATACGGTAACCGCCTGCATCCCATTTTGAAGACACAGCGCTTCCACAACGGCATTGACATCGCGGCGCCCATCGGTGCCAGTGTGGTGGCGGCCAGTGACGGCAGGGTGATCATGGCGGACTGGCTGGGGGCCTACGGCAAGGCCATTGTCATTGACCATGGTGGACAGGTGTCCACCCTCTATGCCCATCTCTCCCAGATTTCCGTCAAGGAGGGGGCCCAGGTCAAGAGGGGTCAGGTCATCGGCAAGGTGGGCAACACTGGCCTCAGCACCGGACCCCACTTGCACTTTACCGTTTTTGAAAAGGACGAGCCGGTCAGTCCCTGGACCTACTTGCGCTAACACCACCGGTAGGAATTGGCCCAGCCAATTCCTACTCCATTTTTGCCCTGTGATGTTCCGGCGCGCATACAGGTGGTAAATGTTGCATAAAATGCTGGGGATAACCTTTGCCCATATTGACGGATGGCAGGTGAAAACATGGCAAATCGCAGTATCTTGCGGCTGGCGATGATTCTGGTGGTGGCCTTCTGCGTGCTGACCACCGTCTCCCTGGGTATTTTCGTGGCGACCAATTTCCGTCATGTCAGCCAGGCGGTGCAGGTGCTTTCGCTTATCCGCACCCAGGCTATCCAGGAAGTCAGTGCCGGCCAGTTGATTGAGGGTGCGATACAGGGTGTGGTGGGGTCCCTGGAAGATCCTTATTCCGCGTACCTGGACGCCCGGGAGTACCAATCCCTGGAACAGCATATCAGCGGGACCTACGGCGGGGTGGGCCTGCTCATCGGGGTGGACAATGACAAGCGGATCATCGTGGTGTCTCCCTTCAAGGGTACCCCGGCCGCCCGGGCGGGCATCCTTTCCGGGGATTATATTTTAAAGATTGACGAACAGGAAACTACCGGCATGAAGCTGGACCGGGCCGCCAGCCTGATCCAGGGCCAGCCGGGCTCCACCGTGGTACTCACCATTTTCCGCCAGGGGGAGGATGAGCCCCGGGTACTGACCCTAAAACGGGAGATCATTCAGATTCCCTCGGTGGAAGGGGAGATGCTGAAGGGGTACCATGGTATCGGCTATATCAACCTGATGACCTTCAGCGAGCACACCGGCAGGGATCTGGGCAATCTGCTGGATGAACTGCGGGGCAAGGGGATGGCCGGAGTGATCCTGGACCTGCGCAGCAATCCCGGCGGATCCCTGGGCGCCGCGGTGGAGGTGGCGGATTTCTTCATCGGGGAAGGCCCCATTGTGCATATCGAGGATCGCCGCCGCAGCGTGCCCTATAACGCTACTCCCAGAAAAATGGCCCTCCCCCTGGTGGTGCTGGTCAATGAGGGCAGTGCCAGCGCATCGGAAATTGTGGCGGGGGCGATCAAGGATAGCGGTGTGGGTGTGATTGTAGGGGAAAAGACCTTTGGTAAAGGCCTTGTGCAAACGGTGTTCCAGTTAAACGGCGGGGCGGCGGTAAAACTGACCACCGCCAGGTATCTTACCCCTAACAGGGTGGATATCAACAAAATGGGTATCCAGCCCGATGTGGAAGTGCACCTGGATGCCAAAAAGGAGGCCGAGATCATGTCCAGGTCGCCGGATCCCCAAAGGGATCCCCAGTTGGCCAAAGGGGTGGAAATCCTGAAATCTAAAATGCGATAGTGGGTGATCCCATGCTTCCCCTGGCCAGTATTGCCAAATTGATTGTGATGTCCCTGTTCCAGATTCTGACCGATCCTTTGTTCTGGGCGGTGGTTTTGCTGGTTGGGCTGCAGGTCCGCCGGGTGGCTGTATTGCGGCAAAGGCTTTTTGGCGTGCCTGTGGGCAACCAGTGGCGGCAGGTGGTCGGTGTGGTGGGGCTGGGCATTGCCGGGGGACTGGTGGGCAGCTGGCTGGTGGTGTTTACAGGGGTATCTGTGACGGGTATTGGCATTGGTTACGTCTGGGGTGCCGCTCTGTTATTGATGTTGTTCAGCCCCCGGTTTCTGTGTTTTGCCTATGCGGGGGGGCTCATTTCCATAAGTTCCGTTCTCTTTGGCTTTCCCCGGGTGGATGTGCCGGAACTGCTGGGCCTGGTGGCGGTGCTGCACCTGGTGGAGAGTTGCCTGATTGCTTTGGGCGGTCACCACGGTGCGGTGCCGGTATACACCCGCCACGCCAGCGGGCGGGTGGTGGGCGCCTTTTACCTGCAAAAATTCTGGCCCATTCCCATTACGGTGTTTATGCTGTTCCCCCTGACCGGGGGTGCGGCCCTGCCGGATCTGGTATCCATGCCGGATTGGTGGCCGCTCATCAAGCCGGCTTACCAGGGGGACCTCACCAAAGCCGTTTTCATGCTGATGCCGGTGGTGGCCGGTCTTGGCTACACCGATCTGGCGGTAACCACGGGGCCGGCTGCCAAGAGCCGCCGTTCTGCCGGCTACCTGGTCATCTATAGCCTGGCACTGCTTTCCCTGGCTATCCTCGCCTCCTACCAGCGGGAATTAACGCTGGTGGCAGCCCTCTTTGCTCCCCTGGGCCACGAATTCCTCATCAGGCTGGGCCGTGGCCTGGAGAGACGGGGTAAACCCCTTTTCCTATCCTCGGGGATGGGGGTGATGGTACTGGACGTACTGCCGGGCAGTAAAGCGGACAGGATTGGCTTACGCTCCGGTGATGTCATCACAGCTGTCAATGGCATGATTATTGCAACTAGTAGTGAACTGGCAGCTGCCCTGGCGGAACCGGCTTATCCCATGACGGTGGACTACCTGGATTCAACGGATGGTGAGCCCAGGCAGATTACCACCCGCTGGAACAGCAGGGACGCCTTTGGCATTATTCCGGTGCCCGAGCCCGGTGACCTGCCCATGGTGGAGCTGGGTTCGGGGGGGCTGTTGACCCGGTGGTTACGTAACCTTCGCAGTGGCAGGCCGGGAGATTCTCTAATGCAATAATGCATCACATGCTGCAAGATCGCAGCAAAGGCAAAGCAGGAGGGGCAGGGCTGCTGGCGAAATATTCTTAAATAAAAACATCGGAGGAGGATTGTGAATGGTACCACAAAGGGAGATCTACTGGAACATTCCTGGCCACGTCCTGTTATACCTGATTTTTGCCGTATCCGTGCTCTTCTTCTGCAGGGGTGTTTACCAGTATTACAAAAGGCTGCAGGTGGGCCGGCCAGCCGGGCGGAAGGAACGCCCGGGGGAACGGATGCGGGGCGTCCTCAGCCAGGTCTTTGGACACGGCCGCATTTTAAGGGACTACTATCCGGGAATTATGCATTTTATCCTGTTTTGGGGTTTTGTGATCATGACCTTCGGTACCGCCATGGTGGCTTTGGAGGCGGACCTGGGCCTGCCGGTGATGCGGGGAGCCTTTTATCTCTGGTTGAGCCTGTTTCTGGATGTGGCGGGTCTGGCGGCCATTATCGCCATTGCGGTGTTCTGGTTCCGGCGTTATGTGCAAAGGCCGGACAGGCTGGACACAGTGGCTGATGACGGCTACAGCCTGCTGTTGATCATGTTCATCCTGGTTACCGGGTTTCTGCTGGAGGCCTTTCGGATTGTGGCCACCGCCGATCCCTGGGCGGCCTGGACACCGGTGGGACTGGTCCTGTCTTACCTGTTTGCTGGCCTTGGTGTGGAGGATCTGAAAATCTTCCACAGGATCACCTGGTGGGTACATCTCTTTTCCGCCATGGGTTTTTTTGCCTATATTCCGTACTCCAAGCTGTCCCACATTTTCCTGATGCCCATCAACATTTATTTTCGCAGCCTGGAACCCAAGGGGACCCTGCAACCCATCAACTTTGAAGATGAGGAACAGGAAAGCTTCGGGGTGGCCAATGTGGAGGAATTCACCTGGAAGCAGTTGCTGGACACCGAGGCGTGCACCCGATGTGGCCGCTGCCAGGATAACTGCCCGGCCTATCTAAGCAAAAAACCCCTTTCACCCAAGGGGATGACCCAGGACATCAAGAGTCACTACCGGGTAAAGGCTCCCTTGCTGCTGGCGGCCAGGGGCGGGGCTAACGCTGAAGGGGATAAATCCCGCCAGGAGGCTGCCGCCACCGGTGAAACGGCCGCAGCAGTGATGGAACAGAGCCTGATTGGTGATGTTATTTCCGAAGAAGCCATCTGGGCCTGTACCACCTGCCGGTCCTGCCAGGAACAATGCCCGGCCATGGTGGAACACATTGACAAGATCATTGACCTGCGCCGCAATCTGGTGCTGATGGAAAGCCGTTTCCCGTCGGAAATGCAGTTAGCCTTCCGTAACATGGAAAATAACGGCAACCCGTGGGGTGTGGGTTGGGCCAAGCGAGCGGACTGGGCCCAGGATCTGGGTGTTCCCACCATGGCGGAGATTGGGCAGGCAGACCTGTTGTTCTGGCCTGGCTGTGCGGGTGCCTTTGATGACCGGAACAAGAAGGTGGCGGTGGCTGTGGTGAAAATCCTGCAGTCTGCCGGAATCAATTTCGCCATTCTTGGGACGGAGGAGAAGTGCTGTGGCGATTCCGCCCGCCGGCTGGGCAATGAATACCTGTTCCAGTCCCTGGCCCAGGAAAACATTGAAACAATGAAGGGTTACGGGGTGACCAAAATTGTTACCACCTGTCCCCATTGCCTGAACACCATGGCCAAGGATTATCCACAGTTTGGCGGCCATTTCGAGGTGATCCATCATACCCAGCTGATTCTGGAACTGGTGCGCCAGGGTAAGATTAAACCAGCTCGTTTCCTGGACAGTGCCGTTACCTATCACGACTCCTGCTACCTGGGCCGGTACAACGATATTTACCTGGCCCCGCGGGAGCTGGTCAAGGCCATCCCGGGGGTAACCCTGAAGGAGATGGAGCGGCGGGAGGAACGCAGTTTCTGCTGTGGTGCCGGCGGTGGCCGGATGTGGTTGGAAGAGCATGGGGAAGAAAAGATGTATGTGATGCGGACGGAGCAGGCTCTGTCCACCGGTGCTGCCGTTGTGGCCACCGCCTGCCCCTTCTGCTTGACCATGATGGTGGACGGCTTGAAGTTTAAGGAGCAGGAAGGTGTGCAGGCCATGGACCTGGCGGAACTGATAGCCCAGTCCATCGCCTGAAAGTTGGAGGAAGCCTGCCTTTAACGGCGGCCGGGAGTTTCCCTGTGGCCGAAGGCGCCCTACGTTTCTAACGAAAATTTTTGGTATGATGGCAGTAAAATTATTGCATCAGGCGGTACACCCGGTGTAAACTAAAAGAAAGGGTAGAGCCGTGCAGGCTAAAGCCCCCAGGCCGATTACCTTACTTACAGGTATCGATCTGGGGGTTTTGATCTTGTCCACCATCATTAACTTTATGTGGCAAAATATGTATATCATTGACTTTGGTGCCGGCACCATCCTGGCGATGACCGGTGCCGTGTTACTGCTAGACTATATCACTTACCGTGAGAACAGCCGGATTCAGTTCATCCGGTGGCTATGGCTGCTGGCCCTGTTTGCCATCCTGCAGGGCCCTTCCTATTGGGCCCTGCTGTTCATTCCCCTGCAGGCCACCACCCTGAAAGCGACCACCGTCGCCAAACTGGAGGCCCTGCGGGTAATGCTGTTGGTCCTGTCCTATCTGGCCCTGTACAGTTTTGGGGCCTGGTCCATGCGGGACAGCTGGCCCACCTGGCGGTGGGTGCAGTGGGCCATGTGGTTCCAGCTTTTTTTCGGGCTGTTTGTGGTGAGCCTGATTCCCCTGTCCGGTTTCTATATTCCCAACCAGTGGCTGGATGCTGCCACCGGCTGGGGACTGTTGATGCTGGGGGTGCCCGGGAGTATCCTGGCCGCCCTGACCATGAGTGTCAATGCCCAGCAATATGCAGGACGCCTGCCCCTGCCCGTGGATAAATTTTTCTATGGCGCCGCTGCCAGCTTGATGGTACATGCAGTGGTGATCGGTATTCGTGCCTTACCAGTCGCCCTGCCGGTTTTCGGCGGTTCATTACCAAACGAAAGCTTGTCCATACACCTGGCCCATTCCGCCAGCATGGTGGGCTTGGGGTACTTCCTGCTCAGGGCGGGGCAGGTCTTTAGCCATGAGCAAATCTGGGTGCTGGAGGACAACCGGCAGCAACAGGCCCTCTTGCAGGAAAGGCTGCGCATCGGGAGGGATCTGCACGATGGTGTCATCCAGTCCCTGTACGGGATCGGGCTTTCCCTGGGGGCAGCGGCCCAGGCCGGGGAGGCCCAGGGAAAGGATATGGGGTTTTTGCGGGAGTCGGTGGAGCGTCTCGACCAGACCATTGCCGATATTCGCAGCTACATCTGGGCACTGGAAGTGGAAGGGGATGATGTGCGGTCCCTCCAGAACCGGTTGGCCGCCATTGTGCACCAGTTTCAGGCCACCACCTCAGCCAGGATCAGCTTCAAATTCCGCGGTATGGGAAATGGAACACAGCTTCCGCCAGGCCTGGTTTTTCACCTGGGGCTGATACTGCATGAGTCCCTGTCCAACGCCGTCCGGCACTCCGGTGCCCAACACATTGTCGTGAACCTGGAGTTCACCAGAGATGGATTGGATATGGTGGTCAGGGATGACGGGAAGGGAATTGGACCGGCGGACATCAAGTCAGCCGGAATGGGCGGCCGGGGGATTGCCAACATGCGGGAAAGGTCGGCAGCCCTGGGGGGAACGGTGGATATTTCCTCCACTCCCAACAACGGTACTACTGTTTACATCTATATTCCTCTGGGAGGTGGTCAATGGTGCAGCAAACCATCGGTGTCCTGATCGTAGATGATCACCCACTGGTCAGGTTGGGGTTGCGCACCCTTTTAGGCGGCCATGGGACCATCCGGGTTTTGGGCGAGGCCGCTTCCGGCCAGGAGGCTGTCCAGCAGGCCCTGACCCTGATGCCCAGTGTGGTACTGCTGGATGTGCGGTTACCGGATATTTCCGGGGTGGAGGTGTGCCGTACCATCCGCCAGCAAAACCCCGCCATTAAAGTTATTATGCTCACTTCCTATGCCGATGAGGAGGCGGTGACCGGCGCAGCAGTGGCGGGGGCCAGTGGTTACTTACTGAAGAAAGTGTGGAACAATGAACTGGTGCGGGCAGTAGAGTTGGTGGCAAGCGGGGGAACCCTTTTCGATCCGGAGGTGGCCGGTGCGGCCCTGGGCGGCCTGCAGCGGCGGATTGTGGGGCGGCCCAGCGAGCTGGAGCAGCTAAGCGCCCAGGAAAAAAAAGTGCTTGCCCTCATCGCGGAGGCCAAGACCAATGCGGAAATTGCCAGTTCCCTTTACATCAGTGAAAAGACTGTGCGCAATTATGTGAGCAGCATTTTCCGTAAGATGAACTTTTCCCACCGGGCCCAGGCTGTGGTTTACGGCAGAAACCACCGGGACTTCCTGTTGCACGACTAGCTACTGAGCAGGCCGTAGGCGATGAGCCCCAGCAGGCCCAGGGACAGCGCACCCAGGAGAATGGTGCCGATTACGGCTGCCCGCTCTACACCTATTTGTTCAGAGGCGATTACCATTCCCAACATGAGGGCCAAAGCACCCATCCTCCTTCCCCCTTCGGTCTAATTAGACTCTAGAGTTTTGGTTGGGCCTTCGGAATGGGCCTCGGGGGCTCATTCTCCAGGCTCCGTGCTACTTGCAACTGCCGTCTTTGGCATTGGCCTCGCGGACTCTTGCGCAAGATCGGTTTCCTGTTTACATCTTATACCGTCCTGCCTTACCGGCCAAGAAGGTAAGGGTCACATCACACCAGGACCGGTGTCCTAAATTGAGAGTAGCCCGTAGAAAATGATGGCCAGCAGGGACATGGTGAAGGCGGTAAATACCGGTACCGCTACCACAACGGTTTTTTCCATGTCCATGAACCTGGATGCGGTCAGCAGTCCCAAACTAAGCACCAGCGCCACTGGACGACCCCCCTTTCCTTCGAGTTGCCGGCTGGAACCGCTGGCCTTGGAGGCTCTGGTAATCCTTGATTGAATTGTACGATTATTCTTGGCAGGCGGGTAGAAGGTGACAGTCACATCTTACCAGGGCGCCGGTCCCAAAATGAACGGAAAATGGTGACGCCATGGTTTTCCTGCACGGAAAAACCCCTGTTTCCGGAGTGGCTTGAATGGGCAGCAAGCCGCCGCGGGACAGGGGTTTCAAAAAGGGGTGAGGTTGTGATTTGCTAGTTGAGGGGTCAAGCCAGCATCCTTTTGAATTCCTCGGTCAGCACCGGCAGCACCCTGAACAGGTCGTCCACGATGCCGTAATCCGCCACCTTAAAGATGTTGGCTTCCGGATCCTTGTTGATGGCCACGATACACTTGGAAGAGGACATTCCCGCCAGGTGCTGGATGGCACCGGAAATGCCGCAGGCGATATAAAGGGTTGGCGAAACTGTCTTGCCCGTTTGCCCCACCTGATACTGGTGTTCCCGCCAGCCGGCGTCCACCGCCGCCCGGGAGGCCCCTACTGCCGCTCCCAGCACATCCGCCAGGTCTTCCAGCAGCTTGAAGTTGGCAGGATCCTTCATACCACGGCCACCGGAAACAATGATGTCCGCTTCCGTCAGTTCCACCCGGCCGCCGGCCTTTTTCACCATTTCCCGCACCAGGGTGCGGATGGAGTTCGGACCCAGGTTGACCGCCAGCGGGATTACCTGGGGGTTCCGGTTCCCGGTGGGCTGCCCCGCCCCCAGCACGTTGGGCCGGATGGTGGCCATCACCGGCCTGGCCGTTGGGCATTCCACCTTGGCAAAGGCCTTGCCGGCATAAATGGGACGGGTAAATACAAACCGTCCTTCCTGGATGTCCACGGCGGTGCAGTCTGTGCAAAGGCCGGTTTTCATCCGTTCCGCCACCCTGGGGGCCAGGTCCTTGCCAATGGCGGTGTGGCCAAGGAAAAGGGCACTGGGCTGGTATCTTTGGATGGCTTCCGCCAGCACCGTGGTATATCCGTCTGTGGAATATGTTCCCAGGTCCTGGTGATCCGCCATGTAAACTTTATCCACTCCATACTGGGCGATTTCACCGGTCAATCCTGCCATGCCGCTGCCCAGCAACACAGCGGCCAGTTCCTGGCCTGTGGCATCGGCAAACCTTCTTCCCGCCGCCAGCAGTTCATATGTTACCTTGCGTAGCTGGCCGTCCCGCTGTTCTGCAAAAATCCACACACCACCGGTCATGTCGTTCCTGCCTCCTTAATAATTGTCCTTTTCTTTCAATCATCAACAAGTACTAAATGACCTTGGCCTCTTCCCGTAACAACCGCACCAGTTCAGCGGCGGTACCCGGCAGCTCGCCTCCGATGATTTTTCCTTCCTTCCGGGCGGGCGGCAGAGCATAGGACTGGACTCTGGTCCTGGCGCCGGCGCTGCCGACGGAGGTGGGATCAAGGCCCAGGTCCGCCATACCCAAGATCTTCAATTCCTTCTTTTTGGCCTGCATGATGCCCTTCAGGGTGGGATAGCGGGGTTCGTTCAGGCCTTTTTGGGCGGTAATCACCGCCGGCAAGGCCACCTCTACCACCTCGGTGGCGCCATCCCCCTCCCGTTGGGCCACCACCTTGCGGCCGTCAACATCCAGTTTGGTGACCACATTAACCTGCGGCAGGTCCAGGATTTCCGCCAGTCTGGTGGTGACCTGGGCGGCACCGTCATCAATGGCCACCTGGCCGCCCAAAATCAGGTCAAATTCCATCCCCCGGATGGCCTGGGCCAGGATCACTGCTGCCGTGTGCCAGTCGCCGCCCTCAAAGGCGGCATCCTGCAGCAGCACCGCCCGGTCGGCGCCCATGGCCAGGGCCTGGCGTAAGGCTTCCTCGGTCTTGGCGCCGCCGATGGACACCGCCACCACTTCTCCCTGGCCAAGGCGCTCCTTGATCCGCAGGGCCTCCTCCACGGCAAACTCGTCATAGGGATTGATAATATACTGTACATTTTCGTTGGAAATCTTGCCGCTGGGGTCCAACTGGATTTTGGCTTCGGTGTCAAAGGTTTGCTTAAGGCAGACAACGATTTTCAAGGGTATCTCCCTCCTAGGAAAGTTTAGCAAGCTGCCAAAAAAATAATTGCAAATTGCATGCCAGGGAGCCAGGATTTCTTGGGGCAAATTTGTTCCCCAGGCGGTAAGGTGACACCTGGTCTGGTCTATGGCGGATCGGCAGAAGGCCTTACCCAGGTCCATCATGCTAAAATATGGAATTAATGGAGGCAATTAATTACCCGTTGTCCTGCCTCAATGCAATTGTGCATTGGAATAGACCGGGTGCATTGAAAGGGGTTGTTTGCAGCGGTTTGCCAGGTGGACACCAAAAAAGCAACGGTGTTGCTGGTGGAAAAGGAGGTGGTTCCCAAGGGGATGGCACCGATTTTGCATTATTTTTTAAATAAATGGCAGGGCGAGGAAGGTGAGTCGGTGGGACCATTAAAGACAAAAATTACAGAACTTTTTGGCATTGAGTATCCCATCATCCTGGGTGGTTTGCAATGGCTGGGCCGGGCTGAATTGGCGGCGGCGGTTTCCAACGGGGGAGGCCTGGGGTTAATTACCGCGGGCTGTTTTGCCGACCGCAAGGATTTTCTGCAGGAACTGGACACCATGGCCACCCTTACCGGCAAGCCCTTTGGGGTGAATATCACCCTTGGCACCAAACGGGATATGACCCCCTTTTGTGAGGCGGTGGTGGAGGCGGGGGTGAAGATCGTCTTCACCTCCGGCCGGAATCCCGCGGAGCACGTGCAAAAGTTCAAAGACGCCGGTATCAAGTTTGTCCATGTGGTTACCTCAGTCAGACATGCGGTTAAGGCGGTGGAGTTGGGGGCGGATGCGGTGGTGGCGGTCTCCTATGAAGCGGGCGGTCACCCGGGTATGGATGATGTGGGGGGGCTGGCCCTCATCCCGCGGGTGGTGGAATCGGTGCCGGTGCCTGTCATCGCCGCTGGTGGGATTGTGGATGCCAGGGGTTTGGTGGCGGCCCTGGCCCTTGGGGCGGAAGGGGTACAGATGGGCACCAGGTTTGTGGCCACGGCGGAAAGCGCGGCCCATCCCAGGGTGAAGGAGGCCATCGTCACCGCCCAGGAGACAGATACAGTAATGATCGAGCGGCCCTGGCGCAATGCCCGCCGGGTATTGCGGACCCCGGCCAGCTTGAAGGTGCTGGAGATGGAGGGACAGGGGGCTTCCATTGAACAGGTGTTGCCCATCATCGGGGGCCAGGCCTATGTGCAGGTGATGTCCAAGGGTGACCTGGACGGGGGAGTACTCACCCTTGGACAGGGGATTGGACTGATCAAGGAAAGTGAAGCCACAGTGGCCCGGGTGATGGAAGAGATGGTCCGGGAGGCCGGAGCCATTGTGAGCCGGCTAAACGGGATGATACCGGTTGCCAGGTAAATATCAAGGGCATGGGAGGAAGGGCTGTGGAACAGGCGAGGGTAAAACTCCGGGTACAGCAATCCATTGGCTATGTTGTGCTCAACGCCCCGGAAAACCGCAATGTGTTGAGTACCCAGAGCCATTGCATGACCCTCCCGGACCACCGGGAGGGAGTGGCGGCTTTCTTCGGCAAACGAAAGCCCCGGTTTGGGGCCGGTGATTGATGGACATGGCAAACCAGCAGGGGGGGGAAGGACTGGCCAAACTGTTGGCCGATAAAATTGAGCTGGGTTTACTTAACACGGAGTCGGCTGCCGCCCGCCAGGCAGCCGCCCGACGCCGTATTCCCTTGGTGCGGGCAATGGCGGCTCGTTTTCCTAGGGTAGGACCGGAATTGCGCCAGGTGAAGGAGGCGGCCATCCACCGGCTGGCGGAATTGGTTGACCAGACGGAGGCAAACCTGCGACAAAGGGGCTGCCAGGTCTTCCGGGCCCGCACCCAGGCCGAGGCCTTAGCTTACGCCGATGCCCTGGTCCCGGACGGCGCCCTGGTGGTGAAATCCAAAAGCAATGCCGCCAAGGAGATCGGCCTGGTGGAACGGCTGGAAGCCCGGGGTGTGCGGGTGGTGGAAACGGACCTGGGGGACCGCATCTGCCAGGTGGGCAACATTCCTACCGCCCATCCTCTGGGGCCGGCGGTACATGTGCCGGTGGCCAGGGTGGCGGAAATCTTCTCCCGGGAACTGGGTATCAACCTGGCGCCGGACCACGAGGCCATTGTTGCCGCGGTGCGGGAAGCCCTGCGCCATAATTTCCTGGAGGCGGCGGTGGGAATCACCGGAGCCAACGCTATTGCGGCGGATACCGGCTCGGTACTGGTGATGGAAAATGAGGGAAACATCCGGGCGGTAAGCCAGTTTCCCCCGGTGCACATCGTGGTGGCTGGCATTGAAAAGATTGTCCCCACCCTGGAGGACGGGTTGAAGGTGGTCAAAGCAGCAGCCCTTTACGGCACGGCCCAGGATGTAGGGAGCTATGTGTCGGTGGTGTCAGGACCCAGTGGTGCCCGGCATGCCGCCGGGGAGGCCGGGAACGGCTGTGCCGGTCCCCGCGCTGTACATGTAATCCTGCTGGAAGCAGGCCGCTGGGAGGCCGCCCAGGGTGAGTTCCGGGAGTCGTTGTATTGTATCAACTGCGGCCACTGCCTGCGTGTTTGCCCGGTGTACAGGGAACTTGGGGAACAGTACGGCTACAAGTATTTCGGCGGAATTGGCGTGGTTCACACCTCCTTCCGGTACGGATTGGGCAAGGCGCTGGAGGCAGGGCTGTCCCTTTGCCTGGGCTGTGGGCGGTGTACCGAGGTGTGTCCGTCCGGCATTCCCGTGCCGGAGATGATTAGATCCCTGCGAGCAAAGGCGGTGGAGACCACCGGCCTGCCCCTGGCTAAAAAAACTGTGGTCAGGCGGGTGCTTCCCGGCAGGCGGCTGTTCAAGGCGGCGACACCCCTGCAGGGGGTGTTTTTCCGGCCGGTGCAGGGCCGCAAGGGTGTGGAGGCCAGGTCCAATCTGGTGTTGGCAAAGGGGCGGGTGGTGCCGCGGCTGAAGTCCCGCCATTTGCCGGATCTCTTTCCGGCAGTCATTCCCGCCCAGGGGGAGCGGCGGGCAATGGTGGGGTACTTCCCGGGGTGCCTGGGAATGGTTGCCTACACCGACATCGGGGCTGCTACCATTGCGGTGCTGACAGGTAACGGTGTGGAGGTTTGGCTGCCCAGGGGACAGGTATGCTGCGGGTTACCCATGCTGTCGGCAGGAGAC
>DDKM01000023.1 GCA_002339345.1 Firmicutes bacterium UBA2598
CAGGTATCCATCGACGGTAAGGGCCGTCGCGACCACCAGATGAGTATGGACATCCGGATTAGCGAGTACCTGAGACCTTGGGGCGTTCATGGCAAGATGACCTGTTTCACCTGCCATGATTCCCATAATGTGGGCAACAACCCGCAGCAGAAGAGCACCAAACTGCCCCCGCAGGAAACCTGCAACCAGTGTCACGGCGTGACCAACGGCCAGCCCAACATGCCCTATAAGTGGGGCTTAGACGGCGCCCGCGGCTGGGGTAAATACGGTTTTGGCAACTGGGGCAACGAAGGAGGACGTGGCGCCAGCAAGCAGCACCTGTTCAACCTGGATGCCCAGGGCCGTGTGTTCGGGCTCACCCCTGACCAGTATGTCTGGGCTTTGAAGCCGGGCACCAGTGCCGCTGACAAGAAGAACTGGGAAGCCATCTGGCCGTGGGAGCAGGAATCCTTTGCCAAGAAGGGCTACACTGTCAAGATTGGCGCTGAACCCTGGAAATAAGCATTTCCGGTAAGCCAAAGGGAGGGGTTTGTTCCCCTCCCTTGTTTTTTTACCCTTTACACTTCCTTGATTGCTTCGGTGGGGCAGGCTTCCACTGCCTCCTTGGCACTGGCCTGCAGGTCCTCCGGTACTTCATCCACCTTGGACTGGCTCAGCCCGTCATCATTCCAATCAAACACTTCGGGGCAGATTTCAATACAGTCACCACAGGCGATGCAAAGATCCTGATCAACGGTTACTTCCATTGGGCTCACCTCCCGGTAATCTCGCCCATAGTTTGTACCGGCTGAGCCACTATTAAACCAGGAACATGGCTACAACCGTGGTTACTGCCAAGCCAATGACCACTGGTTTGAAATTTTTCCTGGCCAAATCAAAGGGGCTCACACCACAGATGGCGGCAGCGGGGATTACCGCCCACGATTATCGAGATGACCAGGATGGTGGCCAACAGCTCGGTTTCCTGCATGAAACAGGTATCCGGTTCTTTTCCCCAACCGTTGCAGGTATCATGACTCCGGTGTAGAATATCATCGGCATAGCAACCGGCCTGGAAGTACGGAACCGGTGAATTGCCGCGACAGATGGAGGTGTGGGACGGGTGTCCGTTGAACGTCTAAGTATTAGGCCCTATGGGCCGGGTGACTTGCCAGTGTGGGAGCAATGGGAACTGGAAACGGATTTTTCCCCCTATATCACCCACACCCGTCCTGCCATCCTGGAACGGGAGGAGGATCGCCCCAGCACTGAAACACTGATCTGGATGGTGGAAGTGGGGGATCTCACCATCGGGGCGGCCTGGCTGGAGGATATCAGCCAGGGCCGCACCAGGGCCAGACTGAGTATTTTGCTGGGCCATCCGCGCTGGTGGGACCAGGGCCTGGGTACCGAGGCGGTCCGTAAGGTATGCAACTACGGGATATTCCACATGGGACTGGTGGAAATATTTCTGCATGTACGGGAGTTGAATAAGAGGGCCATCAGGTGCTTCCAGAAGGCCGGCTTTGTGGTGGACGAAGTATTTCCGCGCCGCCGCTTTCCCGATGGCTCCATTCAGCATTCCATCCGCATGAAGCTGGTAAATTTGAACCGGGGGCAGTATTGAACAGGGAGGGGAGAGCCTTGAAGAAGGGGTTGCTATTGGTGCTGGTGATCTGGTTGCTGCTTGGCTTTGCCGCCACGGCGGTAAGCGGCTGGGCGGAATACAACGGACCGGGCAAGGTGACCGCTGAAAAGGGTGGCAAGGGCGGCCACTAAGCCGTTATAAAGCATGAAGGAATAACCACAAAGGGGGTGCTTCGGCAGGGGTGCCTCCTTTGTTTTTCCAGTCATGTTAGAGCCGGTGGGGCGGCAAAATAATGTAGTGTTCCATACTGTCCCTGAAAGGAGAAGATTACGTTGCCCCCTCGGAACTTTACCCGGCTCACCGGTCTCAAATATGTGACGGTAACCTGTTTGCTGAACTTGTTGGTACTGGTAATGGGACAGTGTCCCGCCTGGTGTGAACCCAGCGGAGGGGCGGTGATAGGCCTGGGAAACGGACTGCCGGGGGAACCGGTGGTGAGGGCCAAAGCAGCGGTGTTGATGGACGCCACCACCGGAGAATTATTGTGGGCCAAAAATCCCCAAAACAAACTGGCCCCGGCCAGCCTGACCAAAATGACCACCGCCATCCTGGCGTTGGAACACGGTGAACCTGACTGGGAGGTGCAGGTAAGCCGGCGGGCTGCCGGGACGGAGGTAGGGTCAGACATGGGATTGCGGCCGGGCGACCGTTTACGGCTGGCGGATCTGGTGGCCGCCGGCCTCATCGCTTCCGCCAACGATGGGGCGGTAGCCCTTGGAGAATTTATTGGGGGAACGGAACCCTTCTTCCTGGCCATGATGCACCGTAAAGCCCGCCTTAGCGGGGCGGTGCACACCAGCTTCAAAAATACCAATGGCTATTCCCGGCCCGGTCATTTTTCCACCGCCATGGACATGGCTTTGATTGCCCGCTACTGCATGGCCAATCCATCCTTTGCCGCCATTGTAACCCAACTTTCGGGTGAGGTGGTTTGGCTGAACAGGGATCGCCAGTGGCAGTTTGACAACACCAACAAATTATTAAAAATCTATCCCGGTGCCGATGGCATTAAGACCGGCACCGCTGTTACCGCCGGTAAGTGCCTGGCCGCCTCTGCAACTGTGGCAGAACGCCGGCTGATTGCCATCGTCCTGAACAGTTCCAACCGCTGGGGAGATGCAGCAGCTCTGCTGGATTTCGGGTTCAGCGCCTTGCACCGCCTCTCCCTGCCGGCGGACCGCCCCTATACCCGGGTGGAAGTGCGAGGTGGCCGGCAGTCCCTGGTGGCGGTGGTGCCGGCGGAAAGCTTTTTCCATACCATTCCCGCAGCGGAGCGGGAACTGGTGGAGTATCAAGAAGATTTGCCCCGCTGGATCCGGGCGCCGGTCCGGGCCGGGCAGGTCCTGGGTTCGGTAAGGGTATTTTACCGGGGCAAGGAATTGGGCACTGTCCAGTTGGTAGCGAAGGAGGCTGTGCTCAGGCAGGGATGCGGTTTTTGGTAACCCGGTCTTCCCGTCCGGTGGTGGTTCTTAATGGTTAAAATCACTCCCAACAGCCTGGCCATTTGGCGATATTGTTCCGGCAATAATGTTCCGGCGATCGAAAACCGGCCGCGGGAAGGGCTGCAGGATTATTTACCATCCTTGTCGAAATATTGCCTGTAAAGGCAGGTGATACCGTTGGTGCAGGATAAACATCAGGGCCGCATCTTTAGCGAACTGGTTGCGGCCCTGTCCATGGTGCTGGATATTGAAGAAAGCCGGAAACTGTTTCATGCCTGGAGGGTGGCCCTGCTGGCCTGGATGATGGCTGAACGCAGCAGTCCTGCGGAGGAGGCCCAGGTTTTCTATGCCGGTCTTTTGCATGACATCGGCGCCATGGGCCTGGATGATCACATTGTCCACCAGGTCATGCGATCGGATGGCCAACTGCATCCCATCGTCCTTAGCCATGCGGAGAAAGGTGCGGAAATTGTGGCGGAAATCCCGGGTCTGGGTCCTGCCGCCGCCTACATCCGCCAGCATCACGAACACTGGGACGGCGGGGGTTTTCCGGCCAGACTAGCAGGAGATGCCATCTCCTGGCCCGCCCAGTTGCTCCAGACGGCAGACCTTTTTGACGTGATGCTAAGGCGCCCCAACTCCTCGGTGGATGATGTGCTGCGGTCCATGCAGTACCGGGTGGGGAAGGATCTATCACCGGCAGCCTATGATGCCTTGCTGGATGTGATGGATGACCAGGAATTCCGGCGGGGGGTGGCTGTTGATGGCACCCTTGCCCAGCTGATGCAGGATGCCCTTTCCCGCATGCCGGAGATAGTTTTTACCGAGGCGGACCCGGTCCAGGCTACCATCCGGGTCTTTGCCCGCATCATTGACGCCAAACATGCCTATACCGCCGGGCATTCCCAGCGGGTGGCCCGCTATACCGTGTCCCTGGCCCGCAAGCTGGGGCTGGCCCCGGAACAGGTACACAAGCTGGAAACGGCGGCTTTGTTGCATGATTTTGGTAAAATTGCCGTACCCAGAGCTGTACTGGACAAACCGGCCAAACTGACGGAACAGGAATTGCAGGTGGTGCGGCAGCATCCCGGGCGTACCATGGAACTATTGAAAACCATCAGCGGGCTGAAGGATCTGGCTCTGGATGCCGGTTGCCACCACGAGCGCTTTGATGGCAAGGGATATCCCTTTGGTATGCGGGGGGCGGAGATTCCCCTGGGAGCCAGGATCATTGCCCTGGCTGACACCTTCGATGCCATCACCTCCCTGCGGCCATACCAGGTCTTGCGCTCACCGGAGGATGCGGCTCAGGTCATCGCCCGGGGGCAGAACAGTCAGTTTGATCCCGAACTGGCATCGGTGGCTGTGCGGGTGTTGCCGGAGGCTTTCAACAGCCT
>DDKM01000031.1 GCA_002339345.1 Firmicutes bacterium UBA2598
GACAGGCCTGAATTCCCGTGGTTCCCACGGTACTGTGTCCGCCGGAACTTCCTTGTCGGCTTTACGGAACACAGGGCTACCGGCTGATATGTGTATTCCGACCGATTTAGTCCTATGGCTTTGCCGGTAGGGCAATTCATCTGTTGAATGAAATGACAGTTAATATTTTTGTGGGGTCCGATAATTTCGGGCCCTTTTTTGGTTAATGAGGAAAAATTTTAATTGACAATACTTCTCAATGACAGTATATTGGAGGTGTGATTGAAAACAAATCTCAATTGCGCATATATCCATGTAAGAGGAGGGGATAGCCCAAGAGGCATGCTGTGTAAGATAACAAACCACGCGCTCCTTCTATTAATACCAAGGTAGAAAGGTGGATGGTCTATGATAATGAAAATTGCTAAGAAAAAGCGGTTATTAGGCAAGGTTATGGCCCTAGTCATGGTTTTGGGATTGTTGCTGGGTGCAGTCCCGGTAGCCTATGGCCAGGTTTCAACCAACGGCAGCAACAGCGTTAAAGTGGTGTTAAGTGACCAAGGGCAATCCTTCAATATGATCTCCCGGATTGTCCGCGGCCAGGTGATGGTGCCTTACCAGGCCATAGGGGAAAGCCTGGGTGGGCAGGTTAAGTGGGACAGTAAGGCCCGCACTGTCACCATAGCCAAAGGTGATACTACTCTGGCACTTACCGTTGGAAGTAAAAACGCCACTAATAACGGCAAGCGTGTCCGCCTTGTGGTCGCACCGGTTATGAGCAACAACCAGGTACTGGTGCCGGTTCGTTTTGTTGCCGAAGGATTGGGCTACCAAGTGGAGTGGAACAATACAACGAAAACCGTAATCTTAAAGCAAAAGCAAGCTGTTGCAGCCAAAAACGCCCCAAAATCCGGCGGCGTGGTTAATGTCTACACATCACGACACTATGGAGTCGAACCGGTTTTCGCCGAGTTCACCAAAGAAACCGGCATTCGGGTACGGTTTACCACCGGTTCTGATGCTGCCCTGCGGGAAAGGATCAAAGCCGAAGGTAAGAATACACCGGCAGATGTCTACATGGCTGTTGATGCCGGCAACCTGTGGTTGGCTGCCCAGGATGGCCTGCTGCAGCCGGTTACCAGTTCAACCCTGAATAACAACATACCCGCAGAACTGCGGGATACCCAAAACCGCTGGTTTGGCCTAACCAAGCGGGTGCGGACCATCATGTATAACCCGAACCGGGTGAAGGAATCGGAACTTGCTACTCTGTCCAGCTACGCAGACCTGGCTGACCCCAAATGGAAAGGTAGGCTCATCTTGCGGCCGGGTACCCACGTTTACAACCAATCCCTGGTAGCCAACCTCATAGCCACCTATGGGGAAGCCCGGACCGAACAGATCGTCCGGGGCTGGATGGCCAATGAGCCCAAGTTTATCGACAGTGACACCCGAATCCTGGAAACCCTGGCTGCTGGGGGTGCCGATGTGGCCATCACCAACCACTATTATCTGGGCCGCCTGTTAGAAAACAACCCCTCCTTCCCGGTCAAAGTCATATGGGCCAACCAGACAAGCGGTGAAAAAGGCGTTCATGCCAATATCAGCGGTGCCGGTGTAACCGCCTATGCCGAGAATAAGGAAAATGCCATCAAGCTGCTGGAGTGGTTAAGCAGTCCGCGCGGTCAGAAATTGTTTGCCGACTCCAACCATGAGTACCCGGTTAACCCCAATGTGGCACCCCATCCCATCATCGCCGGTTTCGGTAAATTTATTGAAGACCCTGTGAATAAGGGTGAGTTCGGCCGCCTCCAGGCCGACGCTATCAAATTGTTGGATCGGGCAGGCTATCGCTAAGGCTGACTATAAAACCAATAACCACAAAACTAATAATGAGGGTAACATGATGACCATCAGACAAGTCATCACAACAGCAAAAAATCCTGTGTTATTTGGGCGGGGGCGGTATAGCCTCCCCGCCCTGCCCTTATTGATTGCCTTTCTCATACTTTTACCCGTAGCAGTTGTTGGTTCATCCCTGCTGTCTCCCACCTGGGAAATCTGGCAGCATCTCTGGGAGACCCTACTGCCGGAAATGCTGCGCAATACAGCTTTGCTCCTCATTGGGGTAGGGGTGGGCACCTTCATCCTGGGCGCCGGTCTGGCGTGGCTGGTGGTAGCTTACCGCTTCCCTGGCCAACCTGTCTTTGAGTGGCTCCTGCTTTTACCCTTGGCAGTCCCCACGTACATCATGGGATTTGTGTATATGTCCACCTTCGATTTTGCCGGTCCGGTACAGTCTTTTTTACGCCAGCAGTTGGGCAGTGCCGATTGGTTCCCGGAGATCCGGTCCGGCCCAGGGGCAATTCTGGTAATGACTTTGGCCCTTTATCCCTATGTTTACATGTTGGCTAAGGCCGGCTTTCAGGGTCTGTCATCCACCGCCTTTGAGGCTGCCCGGGTGATGGGTTATGGACCTGCTGCCGTCTTTTTCCGTATCGCCCTGCCTCTGGCCCGTCCCGCCATTGCTGGCGGGCTTGCCCTGGCACTGATGGAAGCCCTGGCTGATTTCGCTACCGTCCGGTTTTTCAACTTCCCCACCCTTTCCGAAGGGGTTGTCCGCATCTGGTACGGTATGATGGACCTGGGGGCAGCCACTGAGCTAGCCGGACTGCTGGCCCTTGTTGCCCTTACCGTAATCCTGTTTGAACTGGCTTTACGGGGTAGGTCCCGTTATTACCAGACTGGCGGCAAAGCGCCGGGAGTTCCCCGAACCCAGCTGACTGGCTGGCAAAAGTGGGCAGCTACCGGAATTTGTACGCTGGTGTCAGCGGTGGCTTTCGGTATACCCATGTTACAGCTGGTTTCCTGGGCAGTGGGTGAAGTGAGGACGATGCCTGACGGGGCAGCCGCGGTATATGCCGGCTTGATCGGTAACAGCTTGCTGCTGGCTGGCCTGGCCGCTTTTTGTGCCGTCATTGCTGCTTTGGTGCTGGCTAGCGGTGTCCGCTATAACGGCGGACGGATAGCCCGGTTGCTGGCCCGGGTGGCCACGACCGGTTATGCCATGCCAGGTTCGGTTATTGCGGTAGGGATACTGGTCACCCTAGCCGCCTTTGATCATCAGTTAGGCGATCTGGTGGCAGAGTGGTGGGATATATCAACAGGGTTGGTGTTAACCGGCTCTTTGGTCGGGCTAATCTATGGCTATGTGGTGCGCTTCATGGCGGTGGCCTATAACAGCGTGGACGCAGGGCTGGAAAAGGTTACCCCTAATATCACCATGGCTGCGCGGGTGCTGCAGGCCAGTCAGTGGCGCATCCTCTGGCGAATCCACCTACCACTTGTGGCGCCGGGGATTTTCGCCGGGGCAGCTTTAGTCTTCGTCGATGTTATGAAGGAACTGCCCATTACCATCATGTTACGTCCTTTTGGCTACGACACCCTTTCGGTATGGGTGTGGCAAATGGCTGCCGAGTCCATGTGGTCCGGTGCTGCTATACCTGCCATAACTATTGTGCTGGTGGGGATGATCCCGGTAATTTTCCTGACCCGGGCGGCGGCCAAAAAGTAGTTCTTCATACCATTTCTCAGGGGGTGGGAGTAGATGACAGGTATGCAAGCTGGAGGTTCCGCTCGGGTGGAACTGCACCAGGTATCGCGGTTTTTTGGGGAGGTCAAGGCGGTTTGTGACCTGACCTTTTCCATCGATGAAGGTGAATTCTTTTCATTGCTGGGACCGTCGGGCTGTGGTAAAACCACCACCCTAAGACTTATTGCGGGTTTGGACCGACCTGACAGGGGTACGGTCACCATTGGAGAACAGGTGGTGGCCAATAGCCGGGTTTGGGTGGCGCCGGAAAAACGGGGGATTGGCATTGTTTTTCAGGACTATGCCCTGTTTCCCCATATGACCGTTTACCAAAACATTGCCTTTGGTTTAAAGGGGTATCCCCGGACAGAAATCGGGAAAAGGGTTGCGGAGATGTTGACGGTAGTGGGTTTAGCTGGTCTGGGGGAACGCTATCCCCATGAGTTGTCAGGCGGCCAGTGCCAGCGGGTAGCCCTGGCCAGGTCTCTGGCACCCTCACCCAGGGTCATCCTTCTGGATGAGCCTTTCTCCAATTTGGATGCGGATCTGCGGGAAGAGTTGCGCATCGAAACCAGGCGCATACTTAAAGAAAGGGGTACAACCGCCATCCTGGTCACCCATGACCAGGAAGAAGCCTTTTCCCTGTCCGACCGGGTGGGTGTGCTAAACCAGGGTAAGCTGGAACAGGTAGGCACCCCGGCAGAAGTTTACCACCGGCCCAGCAGCCGCTTCGTAGCCGATTTTGTGGGCAAGGCCGATTTTGTCAGTGGTGTAATTGAGGAAGGAAAGGTACTTTCCGGTATCTGGGTTTTCCCGTTAAACCGGGAGCAAACCATTGCCGGTCGGGATGTTGACCTGATGATCCGCCCCGATGATGTGGATTTTGTCGTTGATGCGGGTGGCCATGCCACCATCACCGATGCCCGCTTTCTGGGCGCGTCAATCATGTACAAGCTGCAGCTTCCCGACGGAAGTGTGATTCATTCCGTCAAACCATCCACCGATGTCATCCCACCTGGCACCAGAGTCCAAATTAAGGTGGATGCTGCCCATGTGGTGGTTTTCCAAAAAGATGCGGGCAGGGCCAGTTGAGGTCCCGTAAATGAATTCTATGATTATCCCAATTCCTTTGGGAACTAGCTGAATACCAGAAGTTCCTGTTAACGTTCTGTCATGCCATAAAAACACCCCTGTCCGGTAGAGTACCGAAATCAATATCTTCAGGATTATCACTGATCATCAGCCGTTTGCCGCCATTAGGATTTACACTTGGAGTGTCAGGAGTAATAGTCTCAAAACTGTACTGGAACTGTGGTCGGACTGCTAAAAAACAAGCCATTAGTAAATCTCCTTTCTTTGTTTCAATTTGGCCTTTATGGTTGGGAAGACAGGATTGTGTCCACTTCACCCCCCTTTTTATTGAACTTGTCTTCCTGGTATATAAAGCAGACATGCAAACAGTCGTTTACCAGGGGAATCGAAAAAAAGAAACCTCCGGTCGTAACCGGAGGCTAACAACTATCTGGTGTTACACCCCATAATAGCCGGGTGGAAACGCTTAGCTTGGCACCATTAAAGAAATATGCTATGCTGATGGCAGGGTGGTGGTTAAGATGACGACTTCCAGGCCAAGGGGATTAACCCGGGCCAGTTTGATCTTCCTCTGTGGTTGTAAGGCGAAATACAATAATAAAGCATCGTGGACAGCGGTCCGGTGGATTTCGGACCGCTTCTTTATTCCTTTAGCCTGTTAAAGGAATGGAGTAGTCCACCAATGGGTTTATAAGGGCTGCCGGAAAATCGGTTGAACGGTTCAGGAAACGATACAGGAGGAGATGCCAATGACAACGGAAATCCGGGCTCCCCGGGGGAGCCAGCTTACCTGCAAGGGATGGGTGCAGGAGGCGGCCATGCGGATGCTGATGAACAACCTGGACCCGGCGGTGGCGGAGGATCCGGCCAACCTGGTGGTATACGGCGGATCCGGCAAGGCTGCCCGCAACTGGGACGCCTTTCACACTATCATCCACACCCTGCAGGAACTGGCGAACGACGAAACCTTGCTGGTTCAAAGCGGTAAACCGGTAGCGGTGTTTAAAAGCCATCCCGACGCCCCCAGGGTGATGTTGGCCAACTCCAACCTGGTCCCCCGCTGGGCCACCTGGGAACATTTCTGGGAATTGGAACAAAAGGGCCTGATGATGTTCGGCCAGATGACTGCCGGCAGCTGGATCTATATCGGCACCCAGGGAATCATCCAGGGCACTTACGAGACCCTGGCGGAACTGGCCCGGCAGCACTTCGGCGGGACGCTGCGGGGCAGGTGGGTGCTCACCGGCGGCATGGGTGGCATGGGCGGCGCCCAACCCCTGGCGGTGACCATGAACGACGGGGTATGCCTGGATGTGGAGGTGGATGCCCAGCGCATCCAGCGGCGTATCAACCAGCGGTTCTGTGACAGGATGGCCTACAACCTGGATGAGGCCCTGGCCATGGTCATGGAAGCGGTGCAAGCCCAGAAACCCCTGTCGGTGGGTCTGGTGGGCAATGCCGCCGAGGTGTTCCCGGAACTGGTGCGGCGGGGCATCGTGCCTGATGTGGTTACCGATCAGACCTCGGCCCACGACCCGCTCCACGGGTACGTGCCCGCCGGGATCAGCCTGGAAGCGGCCATTAAATTGCGCCATAGCGATCCGGTGACCTACCAGGAAATGGCCTACCGGTCTATGGCCGTTCACGTCCAGGCCATGCTGGACCTGCAAAAAATGGGGTCCATCGTGTTCGATTACGGCAACAACATCCGGGCCCAGGCCCAAAAGGCCGGTGTGGCCAATGCCTTTGATTTCCCCGGTTTTGTGCCGGCCTTTATCCGTCCGCTGTTCTGCGAGGGCAAAGGGCCTTTCCGGTGGGTGGCCCTGTCCGGCGACCCGGCGGATATCCATAAAACCGATGCCGTCATTTTGAAGGAGTTTGCCTATAACCAATCCCTGTGCCGCTGGATCAGGTTGGCCCAGGAACGGATTTCCTTCCAGGGCCTGCCCGCCCGCATCTGCTGGCTGGGCTACGGGGAACGGGCCCGTTTTGCCCGCATTATCAATGAAATGGTGCGCACCGGCGAGATCAGCGCACCCGTCGTCTTCGGGCGGGACCACCTGGACTGCGGGTCGGTGGCTTCTCCCAACCGGGAAACCGAGAGCATGCTGGATGGCAGTGACGCGGTGGCGGACTGGCCCATTCTCAATGCCTTGATTAATGCTGTAGGAGGGGCTTCCTGGGTGTCGGTGCACCAAGGCGGCGGAGTCGGTATGGGTTATTCCCTCCATGCCGGGATGGTAATCGTGGCCGATGGCACCCCGGAAGCGGACCGGCGGCTGGAGCGGGTGTTGACCACCGACCCGGGAATGGGTATCGCCCGCCACGCCGATGCCGGGTATCCCCTGGCCAAGGAATTTGCCCTGCGCCATGGAGTAAAAATTCCCATGCTGGTGCCGGTGGGAGGGGAAAACCGTGGCTAAAATAGTGGAGTGCGTTCCAAACTTCAGTGAAGGCCGCCGCCGGGAGGTGGTGGAAGCAATCATCCAGCCCTTCCGGGAAACCGCCGGTGTCAAATTGCTGGATTATTCCCTGGACCAGGACCACAACCGGTCGGTGGTGACGGTGGTGGGTGAACCGGAACCCTTGAAGGAGGCTGTTTTTCAGGCCATTGCCCTGGCTGCCCGGCTGATTGATCTGAATCAGCACCAGGGGGAACATCCCCGCATGGGGGCTGCCGATGTGGTGCCTTTCATCCCGGTCCGGGATGTTACCATGGCGGATTGCGTGAGCATGAGCAGGGAACTGGGTGAACGGGTGGGCCGGGAGCTTAATATTCCCGTTTACCTGTATGAAGAAGCGGCTGCTATGCCCCACCGGCAGAACCTGGCCGATATCCGTAAAGGACAGTTCGAGGGGTTCAGCCAGAAGATCCAGCAACCCGGCTGGCAGCCCGATTTTGGGCCGGGGCAGGTGCATCCCACCGCCGGGGTAACCGCCATCGGAGCCCGCATGCCCCTGATCGCCTATAACATCAACCTGGGTAAAGCTGATAAAACTGTAGCTGACCAGATTGCCAAAAGGATCCGCTATGCCGGCGGCGGCTTGCGCTATGTCAAGGCGGTGGGGGTTTACCTCAAGGAAAGGGAAATGGCCCAGGTGTCCATCAATATGACCAATTATGTACAGACAGCACTGTACCAGGTTTTTGAAATGGTGAAAGTGGAGGCCAGGCGGTATGGGGTGCCGGTGGTGGGCAGCGAGATTGTGGGCCTGGTTCCGGCTGCAGCTTTGCTGGATGCCGCCGCCTATTACCTGCAATTGGAGGGATTTTCACCGCAACAGGTGCTGGAGAACCGGCTGGAGTAGCGGGTGGGATGTTTTTATCTTGGGATAGCCTTTACCGGCTCGGTCTAGATTTCGGAAGCGATGTGGTTAGTTCAAGGAGGTTTGCACCATGTTTCATGACTATACCATCAGGGATTTCGCCCGGGTGGTGGCTTCCGATGCTCCTGCCCCCGGTGGCGGCACGGTGGCGGCTATCTGTGCAGCGCTGGGCGGAGCCTTGGTTGCCATGGTGGCCAGTCTTACCCTGGGCAAGCCCAAGTTTGCCCAGGTGGAGGAAACCATGCAGGATCTCCGCACCCGGGCGGCAGAGTTGCAGGAGCGGCTGCTTTTGCTGGGCGCGGAAGATACCATGGCCTTTAACCGGGTAATGGCGGCCTACGGGTTGCCCAAAACAACCGATGCTGAGAAAGCTGCCCGCAGCGAGGCCATCCAGACGGCCACCCTGGCGGCGGCCCAGGTACCCGTGGAGGTGGCGGAAAGGGCATATGCCCTGATGGAGATGGCAGAAACGGCAGCCACTCAAGGAAACCCCAACGCGTTAAGCGATGCTGGGGTAGCCCTGGTAATTGCAGCAGCTAGCCTGCGGGGAGCGGTGCTCAATGTGCTCATCAACCTGGGTGGAATTAAAGATGAAAATTTGCGGCGAGAACTGGGGGATAAGGCCCTGACACTGGAGCAAAAGGCAGCGGCGCTGGAACAGCGGGTGTATCGGGACATCCAAAGGCGTTTGGGATATCAATAAGTGGGGGGGGAGATGGCGTTGGGTAGGGTTGCTGCAGACCTGGTAGTCCGGAACATCGGCCAGCTGGTGACGGTAGCCGGGCAAGGATGCGGCTGTGTAAGGGATCGGCTGGAAA
>DDKM01000082.1:0-16372 GCA_002339345.1 Firmicutes bacterium UBA2598
CCATGTCAATTGGCGTACAGCCACTTTTGCCATTATAGCCAACTCTGCAAAGTAAGAGGTAGGTGGCTACACTTTTATGAGCGAAGCCACCGGCAGTTCAGACTACTTCTTTCTCCATATCGGGGTAGTCTTCCCATAAGCACAGTTGCTTTGCCTTTTGGGGGCTCTGCGTAGAGCCGGACATCACCAGATGACCTGTACGGGGTAACTGGCAATCTGCGGGTCAGCGGTCAGGATAGGGAGGTTTTCTAGCTTGGCCTGAGCGACAAGCATCCGGTCAAAAGGGTCCCGGTGGTGGTCCGGAAGGGTATAGGTATGCAAGGCGTGATGCATCAACACTGGTAAGACATCAATTGCATTGGCCGCGAGTTGTTCGGAAAGGAAGGTTTCAAAATGATCCGGCAAACGCAGTTTGCCAAGCCTTGCCTTAATTGCAATCTCCCAACCGCTGGCGGTGCTGAGAAAAAGTTGGTTTTCTCCATCGCTGATGACCTCACGCGCGCGGGGAGACAACTGGGAACAGGCAGTAATCCACCACAGGAAGGCATGTGTATCTAGCAACGCTCTCATTGCTCAAATTCCTCCATCACATGCTCGGGAAGTGGTGCATTAAAATCAGGGGATACACTGATTCTACCCTTAGCGCTACCCGGAACACGCCTGGTCACTCGTTCTTTTACCGGAACTAAGCGGGCAACAGGCATGCCAGCCTTGGCAATAATAACTTCTTCACCATCTTGCACACGTGCCAATAGTTTGGAAAAGTGAGTCTTGGCCTCATGTATGTTTACTTGTTTCAGCACCTCAAATCACCTCCCTTGGAAATATTGTAGACTAATTGATGGACTAAGTCAAGGCAATACCCACTGGCCCTTGATTAAAGGCTGAACGACCGAAGCGGCTGCCTACCCGCTATTCGTGGACAGGATCTATTTTGCCGGGTGGGTGATGGACAGTTTGCCCATTTACCAGCGGACTATTGTCAACGGTTCCGGTATCAACCGCTACGTGCAGCTGGACTGATAGGGCAACATCTACGAGATGCTTGCCACCCCCGAAATGTTCAAGGAGGGGTGCAAACCTGCAAAAGGCAGGGACGCAAAGCCACGGGTCTAAAGCGAGCCTAAAGCTCGCAATGACAGCCGGGTTACCGCAGCAAAACTCGTGGTCTGTTATAACGCGGGTTTTTTTATTATCCGCATTTGATCCCGCAAAAACCGCATTATATCCCTCCAAAACCGCATTTCGCCCGGGTTAGGCAGAAAACCGGTTCCTAAAGAGAACCAGGGATGCTGTTGCCGCTCACGAACTTTGGCGGTGGAATTCTCACCGCCAATGGCATAAGAGTTTAGCCGCCAATCCGCCACTTTGGTGAGAGTCCAGCCGCCAGTCGTTTAGGGCTTAAGGAGAGAGGGCCGGTCACCCGCCACTCCCCGTTGCCGGTCAAAGTCGGCCAACACTCTGGCAATATGGGATTCTTCGATTACCTCGTGACCACGCTGGGCCGCGTCATAAAGGGCCTGACTGCAGATCTGGGTGGCGCAAGAGTTCGCCGTAGAAATCGCGAGGCTTGAGGCCGGCGATGGGGTCCCCATAATCTCAGGGTGTGGAAAATGGGACCCATGCCGGACACACCAAGGTAAATGGGAGGGTGCTGGCGCACCCTCCCCAATCTTTACCGGCACTCTGTTGTTTGGAGAACCCCCTGGGACTTACCCTACCCTTTCCAGTTTCACGGCACAGACCTTCAGCTCCGGAATCTTGGCCTTGGGATCCCGGGCGGTGTTGGTCAGGGCATTGATGGCGGCTTCCCAGAAATGGAAGGAGGTGAAGACCAGACCCGGTTGAACCATTTCCGTAACCCTGGCCTGGATCTCGATCTGCCCGCGCCGTGAGGTTACCCTGACCAGATCTCCGTCCTTGATGCCGTAACGGAGTGCGTCCTCCGGGTGTACCTCCAGGTGCTCACTGGGGTAGAACTCTGCGAGGCCCCTGGCCCGCCTGGTCATGGTGCCGGTATGGTAGTGCATCAGCCGCCGGCCGGTGCTCAGCATCAACGGGTACTCGGTATCCGGTACTTCCGCCGGCGGGATGTGACTTACGGCATGGAACTTGCCGAGGCCCCTGGTGAATTTTTCCCCGTGCAGGAACCTGGTGCCCGGGTGGTCATGGCTGGGGCACGGCCACTGCAGGCCATCCCCTTCCAGCCGCGGGTAGGTAATCCCTCCGTACTGGGGTGTCAGGGCGGCGATCTCCGCCATGATGGCCTCCGGCCCGCTGTAGTTGAAGGGATAGCCCATGGCATTGGCCACCCTGGCGAAGATCTGCCAGTCCGGCAGGGCTAGGCCCGGCGACTCCACCGCCTTGCGCACCCGCTGCACCCGCCGTTCGGTATTGGCAAAGGTGCCGTCCTTCTCCGCGAAACTGGCTGCCGGCAATACCACATCGGCCAGCTGGGCGGTTTCCGTCAGGAAGATGTCCTGTACCACCAGGAATTCCAGGTGCTCCAACGCTTCCCGGACATGCTGCTGGTGGGGATCGCTCAACACCGGGTTTTCCCCGATAATGTACATGCCCTTGAGGCTGCCGTGATGGGCGGCGTCCATCATTTCACCCACCGTCAAACCGGGATTGGGTGACAGGGGTACTCCCCAAGCCCGTTCGAACTTTTCGCGGACCGCCCCATCGGCCACCGGCTGGTAACCGGGGTAGACATTGGGCAGGGCCCCCATGTCACAGGCTCCCTGCACATTGTTCTGGCCCCGCAGGGGGTTCACCCCGGTGCTTTCCCGGCCAATCTGGCCGGTGAGCAGCGCCAGGTTGGCGATGGCCAGTACATTGTCGGTACCGCAAATATGCTGGGTGATGCCCATGGTGTACAAAATGGTGCTCCTGGGTGATGTGGCATAACCCCGCGCCACCTGGCGGATGGTTTCCGCCGGTACGCCAGTAATCTCTGCCGCCCACTCAGGGGTGCAGTTGGCCACCGCGGCCTTGACTTCCTCAAAGCCCTCCGTTCTGGACTGGACAAACTCCCTATTCCACAGGTCCTCCGCAATAATCACGTGGGCCATGGCGTTTAACAGGGCCAGGTCGGATCCCGGCCGCTGCTGGATGTGGGTTTCCGCCAGCACAGCCAGTTCCGTACGCCGGGGATCCGCCACCACCAGGGTGGCTCCCTTCTTGACAGCTTGCCTGATCTGCAGGCTCAAAACCGGATGGGTTTCCGTGGTATTGGTGCCGATGGCCAGGATAAAATCAGCCCCGGCGATTTCCTTCACGGAATTGGTCATTGCGCCACTGCCAAATGCTGCCGCCAGACCGGCGACGGTGGCGGAGTGTCAGAGACGGGCACAGTGATCTATGTTATTGGTGCCGAACACCGCCCGCGCCAGCTTGTTGGCCAGGAAGTTATCCTCATTGGTGCACCGGGCGCTGGCCATCACCGCCAGGGCATCCGACCCATGGGCGGTTTTGATGGCGCCGAACTTTTCCGCCACCAGGGCGATGGCCTCATCCCAGTCCGCCTCCCGAAAACTGCCGTCCGGCTGCTTAATCAACGGAGCTGTCAATCGGTCCGGGTGGTGGATGAAGTTGTAGCCGAAACGGCCCTTGACACATAGGGCCCGCCCATTAACGGTTCCCTCAGGGGTGGAAGTAATCCCAACCACCTTGCCGTCCTTCACATTTAACTCAATGGTACAGCCGGTACCGCAGTAGGGACAAATGGTGCGCACCTTGCGCATCTCCCACACCCGGCCGGTCCCCAGCATCTGCTTGGGGGTTAGGGCACCTACCGGGCAGACGGAGATACATGACCCGCAAAACACGCAGTCGGATTCACCCAGCGGCAGGTCCATGGGAGTGGCCACCTTGGTGGCAAAACCCCGGAAGGCAAAATTGATTACTGTCCGTCCCTGGATTTCATCACAAGCCCGGACACACTTGCCACATAAAATGCACTTATTCAAATCCCGTACGATAAATGGATTGGATTCATCCAGGGGATAATCATGCCTCTCCCCAGCAAAACCCGCTTTGCGGACACCGTACTGGTAGGCATAATCCTGGAGGGCACACTCCCCGCTCTTGGCACAGGTCAGGCAATCCTCCGGGTGGTTGGCCAGTAAAAGTTCCAGGATGGTCCGGCGCGCCTCCACCACCGTTTCGGAGCAGGTGGATACCACCATTCCCTCGGCAGCGGTGGTGACACAGGAGGCCGGCAGATTCCGCATGTTCTGGATCTCCACCACACACAGCCGGCAGGCTCCCGGAGCGGACAGTTCCGGGTCGTGACAGAGAGTGGGGATGGCAATCCCGGCCTGGCGTGCCGCTTCCAGCACCGTGGTTCCCTCAGGTACGGTAACCTTGATGCCGTCTATGGTCAAGGTAACTGTTGACACTTCCGTTTCCCTCCTTGTTTCAAAATGGCCTGTGGCCTCCTAGTGCTTCACCAGTTGCCGCTCCTTGCCGGTCAGTTTAACGATGGCCCCCTGGCGGCATTTCTCAATACACACACCACACTTGCTGCACTTGGCAGGATCGATGGAGTGGGGCTGTTTAGCGGCACCAGCGATGGCACTGGAAGCACAACTCCTGGCACAGCGTGTACAACCATTGCACTTCTCCTGGTGGATCCAGTAGGTGATCAGTTCCTTGCATACCCGGGCAGGACAGGACGCCTCATTGATGTGTGCCTCGTATTCATCACGGAAGTATCGCAGGGTGGTTAGGATGGGGTTGGGAGCGGTCTGACCCAGCCCGCACAGGGCAGTATTCTTGACAACCTTGGCCAGGCGCTCCAACCTTTCGATGTCCGTCATTTCCCCCTTTCCTTCGGTAATACGGGTTAGTATTTCCAGCATCCTCTTGGTGCCTTCCCTGCAAGGAGTACACTTGCCACAGGACTCCTTCTGGGTGAAGTTCAGGAAGAAACGGGCCACATCCACCATACAGGTGGTTTCATCCATCACCACCAGGCCGCCGGAACCCATCATGGCCCCTGCCTGGGTAAGGGAGTCGTAATCAACCGGCAAATCCAGCAGTTCCTTGGGCAGGCAGCCGCCGGAGGGTCCGCCGATCTGCACCGCCTTGAATTCCTTACCCTTTTGGATGCCACCGCCGATATCAAAAATGATCTCCCGCATGGTGATCCCCATGGGCACTTCCGCCAGGCCGGTGTTGATGATCTTCCCGGTGAGGGCAAAGACCTTGGTGCCCTTGCTTCGTTCCGTACCGATGGAGGCATACCAGCTGCCGCCCTTGCGGAGGATCACCGGCACATTGGCAAAGGTCTCAACGTTGTTGATATTGGTGGGCTTTTCCCAAATTCCCTTCACCGCCGGGAAAGGCGGGCGGACCCGGGGCATGCCCCTGTTTCCTTCAATGGAGGTCAGCAGGGCGGTTTCTTCCCCACAAACGAAGGCCCCTGCCCCTTCCTTGATCTTCAGCTTGAAGTTAAAACCTGTGCCAAGGATGTTCTCACCCAGGTAGCCCCGATCGGTAGCCTGGGCGATGGCCACCCTGAGGCGGTGGGTGGCCAGGGGATACTCTGCCCGAACATATATATAGCCCTCATCGGCTCCTATTGCGTACCCACAGATGAGCATACCTTCAATTACCGCATGGGGATCCCCCTCCAGGATGCTGCGATCCATGAAAGCACCCGGGTCACCCTCATCTGCGTTACATACCACATATTTCTTGTCACCGGGGCTGTTGTAGGCAAACTCCCATTTCACGCCGGTGGGAAAACCGGCGCCACCCCGGCCTCGGAGGCCGGAAAGTTTTACCTCTTCAATCACCTGTTCCCTGGTCATGGTGGTCAGCGCCCGTTTGAGGCCCTCGTAACCCTCCACCGCCAGGTATTCATCCAGGTTTTCTGGGTCGATATGACCGCAGTTTTTAAGAACCAGCCGCTGCTGTTTGGCGTAGAAGTGAATGTCATGGTAACGGGTAACCGCCTGGCCGGACCCTGGCTCCTTGAACAACAACCGGTCCACCACTTCCCCATTGGCCAGGGTTTTGGCCACAATATCCGGCACATCCTTTTCCTGCACCTGGCAATAAAAAATGTCCCCGGGTTCCACAATGACGATGGGACCCTGTTCGCAAAAGCCATGGCAACCGGTATTGACAACTTTGATCTGTTCCGCCAGCCCCTGCCGGTCCAATTCTTCCTTTAACCTGGCGGTCACCTTGCGCGAGCCGGAGGCCACGCAGCCGGTACCGGCACAGATAAGCACTCGCCGCAATCCTGTCACCCCCTATTCGTACTGCTCCAGTATTTTCAGCACCACATCTTTGGTCAGCCGCCCGTGGGTTTCGTCATTGACCATCATCACCGGCGCCAGGCCACAGGCACCCAAACAGGCAACGGACTCCAGGGTAAATTTGAGATCGGTGGTGGTTTCGCCATCCTTGATGGCCAGTTTTTCCTGCAAAGCCTCCATGATCTGGGAGGCTCCGCGCACATGGCACGCCGTACCCTGGCATACCCTGATGACATACCGCCCCCGTGGTTTCAGGTGAAACTGGGCGTAAAAGGTCACCACACCGTAAACCTTGCTCAGAGGCATTTTTAACTCCCGGGCGATGCTTTCCAGCACCTCCTTGGGCAGGTAACCGTAAATTTCCTGGGCCGCCTGCAACACCGGGATCAGAGCACCCTTCTCGCCCCGGTATTTGCTGAACACCCCGGCTAGTTTTTGCGCCTTGGGATCAACCACCGGTTCGGCACTGCAACAACACTGGCACACTGGTCTAGTCCTCCTCCCCACTTTCACGATTCTCCCGACAGTCAATGATTCCGTTTTCCGTAACCACCAGCTGCACCGGCCAATCATGGGCCTCATGATGGACGGACGGCAACACCTGTAACTGAAAGGCCAGGGCCGCGGTCACCGCATCCGGACGGAGTAAGGCCAGAAAGCGGTCGTAATAACCTGCCCCATAACCCAACCGGTTGCCGTAACGGTCAAAGGCCACCCCCGGCACCAGCACCAGGTCTATTTCCTCCGGGTCCACCGGTCGCAGGCACTCCGGCTTGGGCTCCAGAATCCCCCAGCATCCCGGCGCCAGGTCGCCGGGGTAATCCTTGATTTCCGACGCCACCAGGACCCTGGGCTGTTGCCGGCAAACCGGCACCATTACCCGCTTGCCCTTTTCCAAAGCCTGCCGGATCAGCCTCCCGGTCTGCACCTCCTGGCGGAAATCCACATAAATCATCACCGTGCGCGCCTCACGCCAGGCAGGCAAACTGAGGACATACCCGGCGATGGACTGGCTGTATTCCTCCACCTGGCGGGGAGTCAAAGCCAGCCGGGCATTAATGATAGTACGGCGAATTTCCTTTTTCATCAGTCACCCCCCGGGGAGGAAAAGGCATATCTTTCATGTTATTAGACATGCCGAAAGACAATTCCTCCCGGTGTGGTCCAATTTTCTCTGTGTGGTAAATTCACCGAAATCTACATTTTTCTACATACAACAACCCTTGATTTGTAGTAAAATGGGTTAGGAAAAAGGGCAAATCTGTCGAAAGACAGGGACGCAAAGCCATGGGTCTAAAGTCCCCCCAGGGGGCAATGATTGCCAGGCTGCCGGACAAAGTCCCGTACTGCGGTTTTACGGGTGGACGGGGGTTTCCAGCGGCGGCCTGGGCACAGGCCGCCGCTTTGTTGTCCACGGAGCAACTACCGGCCGGAAAGGGGAAGGCAAAATAATGAAGATTGGACGTAAACTGACCCTGGGTTTTACCGTACTCATCCTCATCATGGCCTCCATTGTGGGCTCGGTTTATAACATGCTGGGCCAGTTGGGCCGGGATACCGACTCCCTGGCCAACCACCGCTTGCCGTTAATGGAACAGGCCCAGATCATGGCCCTGGGCTTTGCCAACCAGGCAGCGGCCATCAGGGGCTACCTGGCCACCGGCAGCGAGGCCTTCAAACAGGACTATGAAAGGGCGGCCAGACAAGCGGACGAGGCCTTCAACTTTATCCAGGAAAATACCATGGATCAGAACATGATGGAAATGCTACAACTGGTCATCAACAATTACAAGCAGCATCCCCCGGAAATCCTGCGCCAGTATGAATACGACGGCCGGGAGGCGGCGGTGGTGTACATGCAGTATATCGCCGCCCCTGCCAATACCAAGCTGCTGGCTTCCATCGAGGAGTTCGTGGAATACCAGAGGCAAATGGCCCATCAAGAAGCGGATCACATCCGCAAATTGCAACTAAAAATCCGGGCCTTCTCCGCCACCCTGCTGGGGTTCGGTGTCCTGCTGGCGGTGGTCATCGCCTTTTTCCTGTCCCGTAGCATCACCGCCACCATTAAAAAGGGTATGGCCCTGGCGGAAGCCCTGGCCCAGGGGGATTTGACCATTCAGACGGATATCCGCAGCCGTGATGAGATGGGGCAACTGCTGGCCAGCCTGAATACCGCCGCCGGCAACCTGCGGCAAATGGCCCAGGCAGCGGTATCCACCGCCAAAACCGTTAATGAAGCGGCGGATGCATCGGCCCATGCCATCCACAGCGTCTCCGCCAGTGCCGAGGAAATTGCCGCCTCCACCCAACAGGTGTCCGCCGGGTTGGAAGAGGTGTCCGCCACTGCAGAAGAGATCGCCGCCTCTAGTGACGAGCTGTTAGCCGCCATCGGACAGGTGGCGGCCCGGGCACGGGAAGGGTCCCAAAAGGCCCGAGAGATTGAACAACGGGCCGAAAAACTCAAACAGGACGCCATTAACGCCCGACAGCATGCCGCCAACACATACACAGCAGAGGAACAGACACTGCAAAAGGCTATTCAGGATGCCCAAGTTGTGAGTCAAATCGCCACCCTGACCCAGAGCATCTCCGCCATTGCCGAACAAACCAACCTCCTGGCCCTTAACGCCGCCATTGAGGCAGCAAGAGCCGGTGACCATGGACGGGGTTTCGCGGTGGTGGCGGAAGAGGTGCGGAAGCTGGCGGAACAATCGGCAGGTACGGCGAGGGACATCGAGCGTTTGGTACAGCAGGTGGTGACCGCCACCACCAATTTGAGCAGCGGGGCAAGCAAGGTGCTGGACTTTATAAATAATGTAGTCACGCCGGATTACGGGAAACTGGTGGAAACCGGCAGTCAGTACCAACAGGACGCCAGGGACATTTATAATCTGGCCGGGGAATTTGCCAATGCCGCCGATCACCTGACAGAAGTGGTGCGCAATGTGGCTACCGCCATCGGACAGGTCACGGAAACCATTACCCAGGGCTCCAGCGGGGCGGAGCAGGTGGCGGCTGCGGCCGGCGAAGCCTCCAGTGAACTGGAACGGGTGAGGGGAAATATCGAACTGCTGCACAGGCAGGCGGAAGAACTGGAGTCGCTGGTGGGCCGGTTCAAAGTTTAGAGGCAAAATGGTTACACAGCAAGATAGAAACATATGGATGGGGGGTCCGGAAAAGTCCGGACCCCCCATTTTTGCTATTAATGAATATTTTTTGCTTATGGCTAATGACAGTCCATGGCAAACCGGGTGGCACCCAAGGAGTTAGACTTTCCGGGGCCATTTAGCCCGCAGTTTGACCAGGTTGGCCTTAAGCAGCTTCCCCCTGTCAATACCGTTCTCCCGGAAGGTAGCGCTCTGGTAGTGGTGGATAAAGGTATCCCCCGCACACACCAGGCGGTAACCAGCCATGCGGATGCGGAGGCAGAGGTCGTTATCCTCACACAGGCCCAGCCCGAACCGCTCGTCAAAACCACCCAATTTCTGTAAAAGGTGCCGGGTGGACAAAAGGCAAAAACCCGACAACCAGGGCAAATCCTCCCATTTGGCCGGGTTGGAACCACCGAAACGGCGGGCAAACTCCTGCAACTCCCGCATATCCCGGTACTTTTGATCTGCCTTCTGTACAACCTGGCGCAGGTTGCCAAGACGGTTGGTCTTGGGACCCACCGCGCCAATTTTTGGGTCACTGTGCAAGCAGGTGAGCAACTTGCCCAACCATCCCGCCGTCACCACCGTATCGTTGTTCAGAAACAGGATGTGCTCCCCCCTGGCCACCGCTAGCCCTCGGTTATTCCCCGATCCATAGCCCAGGTTAATTTTGCTTTTAATCAATACCGCCCCGGGGATTTTTTCCAAGTAATTCACCGTTCCATCGGTAGAGGCGTTGTCCACAATGATCAATTCGTGGGGTTCCGGGGTATGCCGCCGAACACTTTCGATACACTGTCTGGTGTACCACAGTGCATTATGGGTTAACACGATGATGCTGGTTAACCCCGGCGATGGACCGGGAACACCGCCCATATTGGCTTTCACACGCCCCGGAACCTGCAAGGCTTTACTAGTAAAAACCATATTGTCATCTCCCGGATGTTTATTGGCCCGTTGATCCATCATATGGTGGTGATCCCAGTGCCGCTTATGTGGGGTTTTATGTTGTGGCCACAGGCACCGGCAGGTGGCCGGGGCCATAAAATGAACCAGGATGTGATCTTTTGGATAGCAAAGGACGCGCAAGCAAAATGCGGGTGTTGTTTGTCGCCCACACCGCCCACCCTGACACCCTCGGGGGGGCGTGTAAGAGCCTGTTGGCCCTGGTGTCCGGGCTGGCGGAAACGGTGGAACCACTTGTGGCTTGCCCCTGTGAGGGGATGCTGCCAGCCTTACTGCAGCAACGGGGGTTCAAGGTAGTGATGGCCGGTCGGCCTGAATGGCAGGTGTTGCACCCTTCCCCAACCCTGGCCAGCCAGTTAATCCGGAACTATGCCCGTAACGGGCAGCAAGACAAGTTTAGCCTCGCGGTCAGGAAATTCATGCCCCATGCTGTGCACATCAACAGTCTGGCCAGCCCCAGGGAAGCTCTGCTAGCCCACGGGATGGGAATTCCGGTGGTGTGGCACATCCGGGAAATCCTTCCCCCGTGCCCCGGCCGACGGGATGTGCTGCAGATGGTCCACCACACCGCCAGCAAGGTGCTGGTGATATCCAAAGCGGTGGAAAGGACTTTTCTGGAAGAGGGTATTTCTGGAAACATCGAATTGATGTATAACGGGATCCAACCGCCCAGCCGGCAACTGCTGCGGAAAGGGAAGGGAAGTGGCCGGGGTCATCACCCCCCGGTGGTAGGATTTGTGGGGACCATCGCCCCCCACAAGGGTATTGACTACTTTGTGCATATGGCCGCTATAATCCATAAACAATTTCCAGCTGCAAGGTTTATCATCGCCGGGCATGACTGGGGGACGGGGCACACCAGCGGGATGTTGAGGCTGGTCCGTCAGTTGGATTTAACCTCCAGTACCCGCTTTTTGGGTTTCCAGGTCCGGGTGGAAGAAGTGCTGGCTGGCATCGACGTGCTGGTGATCCCGTCGGTTTTCCAGGAACCCTTCGGCAGGGTGGCGGTGGAGGCCATGATGATGGAAAAGCCGGTCGTCGCCACTGCCGTCGGAGGATTAACAGAAATAGTGGTACCGGGGGTAACCGGATGGCTTGTTCCCGCCCGCAATGCCGGGGCGCTGGCGGAGCGGGTGCTCTGGCTATTGCAAAATCCTCCGCTGGCCAAAAGAATGGGGGCCCGGGGGAGGGCCCGGGCTGTGGCCAATTTTTTATTTGCAGATCAGATCCGGAGGTTGGCGGCCATATACCACCAATTATGCCCCCGCCAGTAACAGGAGGGATGATGATGACCGGCGGTATGCCACGGTGTTACCAGATATGTGTCATCGGCTGCGGTTATGTGGGACTGGTGACCGGGGGTTGCCTGGCCTACCTGGGGCACCGGGTGGTCTGTGTTGACCTGGACCGGGACCGGATCACGGCCCTGCAAAACGGGGTACCGGTGATCCATGAGCCCGGCCTGGCGGAAATCCAGCGCCTGGCGGAGAAGCGCCTTTTATATACCACAGGTGGTACGGAAGATATGGCCCAGGCGGATATAATCATCGTGGCGGTGGGTACTCCTTCGCTCCCCGACGGAGGCGTGGATCTTACCCAGGTAGAGGACGCTCTGCGAAAAATAGCCGGTATCCACCAACAAAGGGAACGCCAGGTGGTGGCAATTAAATCCACGGTACCGGCAGGAACCGGCGAGTGGGCCTCCGCTTTATTGCAGTCCGGACGGCAACCGACAGCTGCCCGCCGGACGGTGGTGTCCAACCCGGAATTTCTGCGGGAGGGTTCGGCGGTTGGCGACATGCTCTATCCCGATCGAATTGTGGTAGGAACCGTCGATTCATGGGCCTTGGAAATGATGGAGAACCTCTACCAACCCATTTTAACCCAAAACTTCAGTGTCCCGCCAGGTATCCCCCGGCCCCATGATTTCCCACTGCCAGCCATGGTCCGCTGCAAGCCGGTTACCGCCGAACTGATTAAGTATGCGGCCAACGCCTTCCTCAGCGTCAAGGTGAGCTTTATCAATGAAATTGCCGGCCTATGCGACAAACTGGGGGCTGATGTGCGCCAAGTGGCCGTTGGTATTGGCCTGGACAGGCGGATTGGCCCCCTGTTTCTGCAGGCGGGTATTGGTTGGGGAGGTAACTGTTTCGGTAAGGATACGGCGGCCCTGCTGGCCACCGCCAGGGAATACGGCCTGGAAATGCCAATTACCAAGGGAGCGGTGGAAGTTAACAGGCGGCAGCGCCGGATGGTGATTGAAAAACTACAGCAGGAGCTGAAAACCCTCCGCGGAAAGACCGTTGGGCTATTGGGCCTTACCTTTAAGCCGAACACCGATGATCTACGGGATGCTCCTGCCCTTGCCATCGCCGGGCAATTGGTAAGACTGGGGGCCTTTGTCAAGGCCTGTGACCCCGTGGGGGTTCCCGGTTGCCGCCAGCAGTACCCCGATCTGGCAATTACCTATGCCGATAATGTACTGGACCTGGCCAAGGGTTGTGACGCCCTGGTGCTGGTCACCGAGTGGGAGGAGTTCAGGCACTTGCCCCTCCCCGCCCTGGCCGAGGTAATGCGCCAAAGGGTGTTGGTGGACGGCCGCAATGTCCTGGATCCCTTAGAGGTGGCGGCAGCCGGATTTCGCTATGTGGGGTTCGGCAGTAATCAGCAGTCATAGGGGGGCAAGGAGGGTCCGCCAATCATCTATCTTGCCCACAGTTTTTGGGCTTCAACCTTGATGGCCTCCAACTGTCCTTCGGGGTATCCCCAACCCTTGAGAAAGGCAAATTCCGCCGGTGTGATGGTGAAGCCCTGCCGCCAGCAAGTGAAATCCTCCCGGGTTTTTCCCTTGGCATAAAGGATTTTCCATACCCCGTACAGGAGATCCGCCTGTTCTGTCCGGCCCAGGTGTTTGACAGGGTGGGAAACCAGGTACCCGCGCTCCATCCCCAGGTGAGAGGATATGGCATAGTATTCCCCCTCGATGGTGGCGTACAAGCCAGAGCTGCGTACAACGGCAAAATGCTGGGCCCAGAGGGCCTTGCGCATCATCAGGCAACTGGAATAAATCCTGGTGGGGAATAACTCCAGCCGGTAGTCCCGCCGGGAAACGGTACGGTACAGGCCGGTCCGGATGGGCAGCCAAGGAAGGGACACATAGGCCAACTGGGGAAAATCCAACAACGCCTGCCGCATAGCTGAAGTCCAGCCGGTACGGGGTAGGACGATATCATCATCCAGCTTGACCAAAAACCGGCCCTTCCCGGTCCGGAAGCCGAAATGTACTCCCTGGTGGCATCCCAGGTTGCGGCCGGGGTCCAGCACCGTCACCCGGGGGTGCATGGGCTTGGCCAGGAAATCCTGCACCTCCTGGTATGGAGGATGGTTATTGATCAGGATGATTTCAGTATCCTCACCGGTGGTACCAATGGCTGCGTCCACGCATTGTCGCAGGATGGGCAAGGTATTGTACACCGGAATACAGACTGACACTTCCACGGCTGGACACCCCCTCAGCATGAATATCCTTGACCAGGGCCGTCAGGTTGGCGACAAACTGCCGGCTACTTTTTTCCGGTACGTACTCCCGCCGGACATGCCCATAGGCGCCCTGGCCGATATGCCTGCGCAACGCCACGTCTGATACCAGGGCATCAATTTTGGCGACCCACTCCACCGGATCCTCCGCCAGGAACCCGTTTTGGCCATCGGTGATGACCTCCCGGAAGCCGGCCGTTCCACTGGCAATGGTGGGGACCTGCAGGATGCCTGCCTCGATGTACTTCACCTCACTTTTACAGTGGCAAAAGGGGTTGCCGGTATCCAGGGGCGCCAGGTTGATATCCACATCCTTGATCAGGGCAGGCAGCTGTTGCCAGGGCACGGGTCCAGCCAGGGTGATCCTGTCCCTGTGACGTAATTCCCGAGGTATCTCCAGGTAACCGACCAACTTTAATCTTAATCCGGGGTGACGCTCCATAGCGGTTTGCAACACCCCCGTAATGACTGCAAAATCCCTTTCATGGGTGGGGGTGCCACTGAAATAGCCCAGTACACACTCCCCTGTAACCCCTTTCGTCACCCGGCGGTTTTGGGCTTCGGACAACCTTACCAGCGCACCGCTTAAGGTGTTCCGGTTTACCATCACCCTGGGGTGTAGCTTGCGGCATTGCTCCGCCAGGAAATTGGTGCTGGCGATAATGCCATCCACCGCCATCAAGGTTTGCCGCACCTTAGCCAGATTGTCCTGGAACACCCGCTGTTGGTATTCACCTTGGGCCAGGGAATACCCGCCCACCTGATGGGCCATGGCTGGTTCAAAAATCAGGTCATCCAGATCCAAAAGCACCGGCGCCCCCTGCCGGCGGGCTTCCCAGATGATCCTTTGCACCATGGGCGAAAAGGGCAACCTGTGCAAAATAACCACGTCAGCCTCCCCAAAGGAGCCGTAAAAGGTCTGATCCATGGCCTCAATGACCCGGCACTGAACGCCCTGCAGGCGCAGCTGTTCTGCCTGGTGATCAACCCGGTACCGGCGTGTTCCCCCGATACTTCCACTGATAAAAACCGTCTTGCCGATGTCTTTCACCAGTTACCCTCCGTTTTATACACAAATAAAGTAAAATCATGGGGCAGGTAGGAATGGTCCATCACCACCCGGCTGCCATACCGGGCCAAGCTGTAGGACAGCACCTAGCAGGGGTCATATGACACCACATAGGTTGTGCCGGGGTTTTTCGCCAGTATGCTCCGGAAGTTGACCGATTTCCTCCCCCGCCAGGCAGGCCAAGATCTGGTTTACCCGCTGCTGCCATCCCCATGACCGGGCAGCCTGCATTCGGTTGGATTTCTTGTAGGATGGCTCCTTCAAGGCCTCCAAAATAGAGGCATAAAACTCTTTAGGGGTTCGGGCCAGGTAGATAAGACCCGCCATGCGTCTAGCCCCCGCTACCCATGTGGATACAACCGGTTTCCCCAGCGCCAAGTACTCATACAGTTTGAGCGGGTCCATGCTTTCGGTCAGAGCACTGACCAGATGGGGGATCAGGCAAACATTGAAACCATTAACATACCTGGGAATTTCCCTGTAGTGACGGAAACCCAGGCACCGGATATTAGGGTGCCGCTCCAGCGCTTTGCGGATTGAACCATGCACCGGTCCAACCATCACCAGGGTCGCCTTAGGCATGTGATTTGCCAGGTAACCGAGCAATGCCACATCCAATCGATCCTCCATGACTCCCACATAACCGAGAAGGGGCCGCCGCAGGCCTTTCACATCCGGCGGCAGCGGCTGGGCCGCACACTGCTGGAAAAAATCCACGTCAACACCGTTGGGAAGCCAGTGCACTTTCCCCCGGCAACCCTGAAAAGCTTTGGCCAGGCCGGGCGAAACGGTAAAAATGATGTGGGCTTTTTCCCGGATGGTCTGATACCCTTTCGCGATCTGTTCTTTGAAACCACGAAACTGGACATGTTCCAGCCAGTTGTCCACTGCGTCAAATACCACCAGGTTTTCTCCTACCCGGTCAATGTAGTGGGTGGCCAGAGGAGTGCTTAACCAGAGTACGGGACTGGAAAAACCCAGTTTCCTGGCAAGTTGGCCTACCAGTACTGGTGCTTCCTGTTCCGATGGGAAACCGGGCCGGAAATTAACCGCCCATACCCTGGGAAAAGGCTGGTATACCTCCCACCCCCGGTCGGCCAGAACGGGCTGGCCCCCTCTCGTCGGCGCCGACTGTTCTGCCGGGTAAACGTACATTAATTTCCCGACTTGATGGGTACGGCTCATGGTTTCAATCAGGTGACCCATTCTGGTGCGGAACCCCTGGTCTGCAAAGATCTGCCATGGGTGATAGCCTACCATTATAATATTGATAACATGTGGTTTATCCATGGTAAGTCAGCCCAATCTTTTTTTGGCGCTGGCCAAAACCCATAGGCCCAGCGCTCCTCCCCTGCCGTTTTGTTCGGAATAGG
>DDKM01000082.1:16714-28539 GCA_002339345.1 Firmicutes bacterium UBA2598
AATAGGTACTCTGCATGGCAGCAAAGGCTTGCCAGGACGGGCCACGGATCCGGGATATGCTCTAATACCTCAATAGAGAAGCAAAGATCGTAGTTTCCATCAATACAGAGATGATCTCCTTCCAGAAACTTCAGATTAGGTGCCTGGTAGTTTCTACGGGCATAATCGATGGCCCGGCGGTCAATATCCATGGCGTCAACCTTCAAGGCTGGAAAAGCTTTGGCAAGGTAGTATTCATGAAACCCCATACCACAACCATATGAAAGAATTGTCTGCCTGTACGGAATTTCTTGCAGGCAAATGAGCAAATAAATGAGGCGTAGATACGTCCAGCCTCCCCGCGCGATCATGTACCTTTCCAATTCCGCCAACTCTCGATTATCGTCCATGGATGCTCACCTCTGGCGTACTTGTCATAGCCGTAATTTTTAAAGCTGGGGGCTTTGCCGCGAAAGCCATCTTCCCAGTAATACTGGGCCGCATCGGCCTTGATCTTTCCTCCCCATTTGGCCTGCAGGCGGATCCGGTTCTGAGGGATGTGCTTATGTCGGCCCGGAGTTCGGGATTCAAAATGGTAGAGGACGCTGGCGGGAACCAGGACGACCCGGTACCCCAGCTGCCTCACACAAAAACAAAAATCCAGGTCTTCGCAACCATTGATAAAGCCCTCGTCAAATCCCCCGACCAGCTCAAACACCCGCCGGCGGACCAGCATGCAGGCCCCGCTTACCGACTGGAAGTCCCGAGTTTTATTTACATAGGGCGCAGCGCCGGGCGCTCCCCGGTAGATGAGCACCGGCGTAATGGGATTTTCCCTGGCGATCACCACGCCTGCGTGCTGAACGGTCCCATCGGGGTACAACAGTTTACCACCGGCTACGCCAATTTGGGGGCCGGTTTGCATGACCGCCAGCAGCTTTGCCAGCCAGCCGGGCCGGCAAATAGTATCATTATTTAAAAAGCACAGGTACTCGCCGGTAGCTGCCCGGGCCCCCAGGTTACAGGCACGGGCAAACCCGGCATTGATGGTATTGGTGATTATTTTGAGTCGGCCTGCCTTCCCCTTCAAGAAAGGTCCAGTGCCATCGGAGGAAGCGTTATCCACCACGATGATCTCCCGCTGGATTTGGCTAGTGGTAACAAACAGGGATTCCAGGCATTGCCTTGTATATGCCACCTGGTTGTGCACCGGTATGATTATGGACACTGCCAATTCCAACTCCTCCTAAGTCCAGTAATAGCAAATATCACCGGTTGGAACGGGCAGATCAGCTCTCCTGCCATGTTTCTGGGCAAGCACAACAAAATACAAGGACTTTTGGATCTCGTCCCTGGTATTCCGTGGTCTACGGGGTGCATGCAAGGAATTGTAATGCTTGGTTCCCGTCCGGTACGGCAACAACTGTAACGGTACCCGTATCAGGTGTACCTTTTCCGCATTGGAATTGGCCATGTTCTGAAAGATGATCGGTCTGGCAAAACCTTGGCCGAAACAGGCCAGTTCCCGGAAATTATGACCGAGGGTCTGGCGAAATTGATCCAGCGTGAACTCAAGGATGTGGTGTGGATTAACCGGCTGAATCCGTTTAGGGGACCAAACTTCCTTATTGGGGGTGGAAACCAGAAAAAAGCCGCCAGGTTTTAGTACCCGCCTGACCTCTCCCAGGAACTGCGGGTAATGGTTGAGGTGCTCGATGATTTCCAGGGCCACTACACCGTCGAAGCTGTTGTCCGGAAACTTGAGATTACAGCAATCTCCTACCTGGAAAATTAAATTGCTAGCCTGGAAATTCCTTTTGGCATAGGTGACGGCTTCGGGAGAAATATCCACCCCCACCACCTGCTTGGCGCCGTTTGTGGCCAAAAAGGCCGATCCATAGCCGGTGCCACATCCAGCATCCAAAACTTTTTTCCCTTTTACCAGGCTCTGGGCAAGCAAATACCTGCTCATATGCTTGATATAAAGCTCACAGGTCGCTTCCAGGTGCGGGACCAACCTTTCGCCAGCAACTTCCATCACTATTCCCCTTTCCCCAAGACACCGGGCTAACATATTTCAGGGGACAGCAGTCCGTCCGTCTGGTAATAACGACCGGCATCGGCTTTGACTTTACCCTGCCAACGGCTGTTCAAACGCTGCAAGTTTTGCATATTATACCGGTGCCGACCCTCGGTGGCTGACTCATAATGTATCAATACGCTTCTGGGGGTGTAAACCACCCGCCAACCAGCCTGGCGTACTCGCAGGCAGAAGTCCACATCTTCGTAACCGTTTACATAGACTTCGTCGAAACCCTGCAGTACTTTAAACAAATCCCGCCGCACCAGCATACAGGCGCCGGTGACAACCTGGAAATCCCGCTCCTTATTAACCTGGGGAACGCTGGCGGGACAGCCCTTGTAGATATGCTGGGTGCCCAGGGGACGCTCCCGCCGAATCGCCACCCCTGCATGCTGTACTCGCCCGTCGGGATATAATAGCTTGCTGCCCACCACACCGATGCGCGGGTCCCGTCGGACTACTGCCACCAAGGCCGCCAGCCAGCCCCTCTGCGGGATGGTATCGTTGTTCAGGAAAACCAGGTACTGGCCCCGTGCGGCCCCGGCGCCCTGGTTGCAGGCCCTGGCAAAACCAAGGTTGGCTTGGTTGGCGATCACCTTAACCCCAGTTCCCGTCTGGGCAAGAAAATCCCCGGTTTCGTCGGTGGAGCCATTATTAACGACGATCACCTCGTAAGGGATCCCGGAGGTATTTTGCCACAAGGCTTGCAGGCACTGCCTGGTGTAGGAAAGCCCATTGTAAGCCGGTATAATTATGGAAACCAGGACCGGTGAATTTCCCATAGATGCACTCACAGCTACACCCCCATACCCGCCAGTTGGTCCGTTCGGGTAACAATAAAAATCCGGCGATAGCAATCGCCAAAACTTTTTTGACGGGTAAACTCCCCTGGGTTACGCATTGCTGCCTCCCTCAGTTTCCGGTAGGAGGCTGGCCAAGGCTTAGTCTGTTCCTCGAGGTGTGTTTGCAGCCAGAAATCCAGATTGACATTCCTGATTTCTTCAATCCGAACCCCTGGCATATCGCCTGCTATTTGCAGCCATAACTGGCGTATCTCCACCACTTCCGGCAAACGGTGCTTTTTATGCTCAGCCAACCAGGGGTTATCTCTTCCGAACCTTTGCTTGAAAGCAGTATTGTACTTTTCTTCGTAGGTCGAGGTCTTGACCCCGCATGGAAGCCCACACAAGACAGCCTTCCTGGCCAGCCTCCACATTTCCCTGATGGCAGGACCCCTTTCATTTCTTGACAGGTGTTCCAACACATCCATGCATAAGACAAAGTCAAAGCTGCTATCCGGAAAGGGGATTGCCGTTACATTACCGTGATGTGGCTCCAAATACGGAGAGATAGGAGGAGGAAAGCTGATATCCAAGCCCACTATCCGTCGTTTGTAAAAACGGGTGATTCCGAAGGATCCGCTTCCCACCTCCAGGATTCTGGCTCCTTGAGAAGCGTGGGTTTCCAGGTACTCCACCAACGGTGTGTAACGCATCAAAAGATCTAGGTCCACCGCATCTTCTCCTATCTTGGCTTGAGGTCAACCAAGTAACCCATTTGAATATAAACAAGCTTGAAACCAGGCAAACTTCCATCTACAACCAAGATATGCTTCAATTGGTCGGAATGTCATAATCCGCCGTTATCCAAAAAATATTAAACCCTACAGCAAAAGATAGCTGTAGGGTCGTCTGTTGTTCTTACAGTATCTCCACCGGGCAACCGGCGAGGGGAACCAGGTCCAGAAATGACCGGCCGGTCAGGTCCCGCCCCAGGTGGTCAAAGGCGACGGACGGCATTACTACCAGTTCCGGGTGAAAGTCAGGGTACCGGTCCTGGTACTCCTGTACAGCCCCGATAAAATCCTCTACCACCAGCAGTCCCGCCGCATGGATAGAACCACCGAAAAATTGGCTGTCAACCTGCTGGAAACGAATCTCCGGCAGGTCCTTTCTTACCCCGGGTTGGGGCGGAAAACGCCCGTCCCGGTGTTGGGCCAGGCCCAGGGGCAGTAAGGCGTACCCAGCCCGAGAGCATAGCACCAGTACCTGCCGCGCCCCCCGCCGTTTGGCGGTCCTGAGGATATCCGTCACTACCTGGGGGTGCAAGTCATATTCAACTACCAACCCGGAGGTTTCCCCCTTCCCCTTAGCCAAGGTTACCGTCCAGAGGCGGCCCTGGCGTTCCAGTTCCAGGACAGGGTTGGCGGCCTGCTGTACCAACCGGAAGGCATCCACCCTGGACCAGGGGGTGCTGCCGTTTACCCCTCTAATTATATCTCCCTGGCTGATGCCTGCCCGGCTGGCGGGAGTGCCAGCCATCACTCCCGCCACAACGGGGTTTAAGTCAGTTAATTGGGGAGGCTCTATGAGAATTGGCACATCCGTCTCTTGGCCCACCTTTGCCACCAGTTCGGCCACCCCTGCCGCCACACCCGGCGGCAGGCGTAATTCCGGCGGGGCCAGCCTGGTATACCCGGGCAGAAAAACCCTGATAGTCCTGGCCCCCTTTCGGGCCATAACCTGTAGGGTTTCCCCCAATTCCTCCCACCCTGTCAGCCAGGGCATAGCCACCACGCTGCCGTGCCATGGGATGCCCGCCTTTACCAGCAAATCCATAGCCTGCACCGTCCGTTCCCCTCGGGTGTCACCCATCAGGCGCCGGCGCGCTTTTGGACTACAGGTGTTAAGGGATAGATTGACCTCTATAGGCATAACCCCGGCCAGGTCTGCCGCCACCCCCGCATCCAGCAGGGAGCCGTTAGTGGTGATACCCATGGGCGTGGTAGAAAACCGGGCTCTAACCATCTGTAGCACCTGGGCAAACTGGGGGTGGGTCAGGGGTTCCCCCTCCATCACCCGGCTGGCAGACTCCCCAATGACAATCCTCTGGCCGGCATCCAGGAAATCCAGGGTCTCCTTTATTTCAGCCAGACTGCGGGGAGGCAGGGTATAGGCCTGCACCCCCGGCGGATTCTGGCGATGGCTGCAAAACACACACCGCACATTGCAGCGGGAGGTGATGGCCAGGATGTTGTGGGTACTGGCTGCCTGCAGTAAGACCGGCAGCGGGGCTATGGTAACCCTCAGGATACCATCTTCCCTTCATTAGAATTTCGTTTTCCGTGCACGGGGTAACCGACTATTTGGCCGGATACCCAACACCTATGTTACTGGTTTATCCTTTCCATGATGCAATCTTATCTGATAAGGACATAGAACTCAAATCTTATTTCGGGGCCAAAAGTACCTTGACAGTGAATGCCTCATGATACATGCCGATCCTGGTGTGCAAGCAAGGTTTGTTGTAGGTGTCAAACAACAGTGACGACAATCCTAGGCTTACTACATTGAGTGTACAAAAAAATGTAGCCGATCAATATCAGAAAATTATTTTTATCATCATGCAGGGATTGGTATCCTTGTATGGAATGTGCTAAATTAAACTGGATATTTTAATACAGAAGGGAGCTTTTGGCTCAGATTTTGCAACATTTTTGTGGGAAATCTGATTTAGGAGGGAGCTGAATGCAAGCTGTCACCATATGGGGATTTTTCAGCCTATCTCCTCATTTTGTTACAGAAGATGATCCTGTTAAGAAAGCGTGTTCCTTATTAGCGGAAAAGAGGCTTGAAGGCCTTGCAGTTATTGATGCTGGGGGGCGGCCCGTAGGTATCTTTACGCCATCCGAGGCTGTGAGAATTCTAAACGATAGATTAATCCTTGACACACCTATGCGATCAGTTGAACTAGCTAAACCTGTGATTTTAGCTACCGATACTCTTATCAGTGATATACTTTCCATCGAATATGAGGTCTTGCCCATTTTATTGGTGGATGCTGCCGGACACCTTTGTGGATCAATAGGCGCCAAGGAGCTAAGACTGCTTTACCAGAGATGTAATGAGTTGTACCAGCAGAAACAGGTGGAAGAGCTCCGTACTGAGTTAGAAAATACCAGGCGAAATCTAAAGATCTTTGAAACAGTCCTGGAGCATGCCTACGAGGGCATTCTGATTACCGATGAAAATGGCTACATAAAATATATTAATGAGCAAAACGCCGTTTTGTTGGGTGTTAAGAGAGAGCACGTCCTGGGAAAACATGTGACCTCTATCACCGAAAAAGCTGGTACCCACCTTGTTTTAAAAACAAGAAAGCCACAAATCGGCGCCCAACTAGAAATTAATGGACGAAAGATGGTGGTTAACCGGATTCCCATCATCGAAGACGGTCGGGTTATCGCTGGGCTTGGGATGGTCCTTTTCAAGGATACCAGTGAGATAATCAATATGGTAAAAGAACTAAACCTCATGCATTCCAAGGTGGAATATTACCGCTCGGAGTTGGAACACCTTCGGAAGAACAAATATTCCCTAGACAGTATTGTAGGGCAAAGTGATGTAATGAAGCGTGCCAAAGATTTAGCCCTCAAAGTCGCCATGACCGATGCTACGGTTCTCATTCTAGGAGAGAGCGGTACCGGCAAAGAGCTGTTCGCCCATGCAATACACCAGTTTAGTCCGAGAAGGGATCGTCCGTTCATCCGGGTTAATTGTGCAGCCCTGCCCAAAGATCTTCTGGAATCGGAGCTGTTCGGGTATGAGGAAGGAGCTTTTACTGGGGCTTTGAAGAAGGGAAGAGCCGGCAAATTCGAACTTGCTGAAGGCGGTACTGTATTTCTAGATGAAATTGGGGATATGCATTTAGAAATGCAGGCAAAGCTGTTAAGAGTCCTTCAGGAGAAAGAGATTGACCGAATAGGAGGAAGTTTTCCTATTAAGGTGGACTTCCGGTTGATTGCTGCCACCAATCAAGATTTGGCTCGCTTGGTAAGCATGGGCCGCTTCCGTCACGATCTTTTCTACCGGCTAAATGTCTGCTGCCTGCAGCTTCCCCCTCTAAGAGAAAGGAAGGAAGACATTGCGGTCTTGTCCCAGCAGTTTTTACGAATTTTGACAGAAGGAAATAAGGGAGAAGAGATTAACATATCCGAAGAAGCTATGGCTATCCTTAGACAGTATGATTGGCCCGGTAACGTGCGAGAGCTGTTTAACGTGCTTCAACGGGCAGTCACATTTCTTGACGGATATACGATTAGACCAAACGACCTCGGTATAAAGTTGGCTCATGCCGTACCGGAAGCTCCATTGGCTGAACGCGATTTAAAGCTTATCTCAGGTGAAGTGGAGCGGAAAGCAATTGAAGATGCTTTGCGACGCGCTCGAGGAAACAAGTGTAAGGCCGCAGACTTACTTGGAATCCATCGCTCCACCCTTTACGAAAAAATCCGTAAGTATGGCATTATCCACTAATAACTGTTGATATCACTTTCCTCAGAACACATTGGTGGTATGGATCAACCGGCTGATTTCTTCCGGGTACCTGAAATAAGTAGTAAACTCCACCCAATTCTGCTCCCAGGACCGGATGACCAAGGGATACCTCTTCTCCCATTTTTCCTGGAACTCCACAAACTTTAATTCTGCTTCCCCAAGAGTTAGAGCTTGATAAACCTGTTTTAGGTCAACCATTAAGGCTTTGCCGTCCTTGTAGGAAACGTACTTTAGGGAGTTGCGGATCTGGTGAATGATACATAGCTAAATTTCCGTTTGGGGAAAAACTGTATTAACTGCTTCAGAAAAGCCATTTAGCCCGTCTTTGGCCACAATGAGTGTGGCGCTTGATTCCGCAGCTGGCACACCGAGCTAAAATTCTATCCACTACGCTTCCCTCCTAAAACACTAAATTCGTTAAGGCTGTCCTAAATAGTTCAAATAGAGAGTATGCCTCCCCGGACCCCAAACTGCTTGCCGTCCCGGCGGCACAAAAGCTGCGCCACATGGCGGCCCGAATACAGGCACGGTATCACCCCGCCGCCTGGCATTACCCACTGGCCGGCCATGTAGAAGTGCTGAAGACCGGGCAATGTCCGCTCTATAGGGGTCATTAGCGCCCTGGGGGTGGGCAGCCACCCCTCCCAGGCTCCTCGGTGGTTTCTGGTATAACGCCAGGTGGTGTAGGGAGTGGCCACATCGGTTACTTCCACCTGCCCGGAAATGCCCGGGTAATGGGCTTCCAGCCGGTCCAGCACCGCTGCCGCCAGCCTCTTCTTTTCAGCCTGGTACCGAGATGGGCTTTCCTCCCGTAAACCGGCCCAGTAATCCCACTCCGTTTCTATTTCCACCTGTACTACCGACTTGCCCTGCGGAGCAAAGGCAGGGGTATAGTTGAAAATACGGATTAGCATTCCTGGCACCCTCTTTTGGTTAATATAAATGGGGCGCCCAGGGATGATGGTGATGAAATGGGGTTCTCCCGGGAATTCCCGCGCCACGCCAAAACTCAGCATCATAAAGGGATGGACCAGCGGCCAGGCGGCATAGCGCTCACGGATTTTGGCACTGGTATATCTTCCGCCCAGCATGCCAAAGATGGTGCTGTGCCCATCGGCGGCGGATACCACCGTACCCGCCCGGTATTCCCTCCCATCCGCCAGTCGTACGCCCACCGCCTGGTCCTTGTCCACCAGGATTTCCTGCACTGTTGCCCGGTAAGTTACCTCTCCCCCCAACTCCTGGTAGCGGGTTGCAATGGCCCTGGCAAACGCCAGCGATCCCTGGGTTAACAGACCCAACTTACCCCCGGCGATCAACCCCAAAACCATGAGCACGAACCAAACCGGCACTTCCGGTAAAAACAGGTTCCTGATTACCTGGCGGGCGAAGGGGTCGGCGATTTCCTGTGCATACTCTTCAACGGGCCTGGCATATTTCCCACCCATGTATTTTAATACCCGGCGCATCTCCCACATCTCTTTCACTCTACCCAGCCTCCCCATCAATTCGGGCGGTTTGGCCAGGCCCATCAACCCCAGATCGCAATGGGCCATGGCCTTGGACCCCTTTACCAGGTCACCGATGAGCCGGGCATCACCGGGATGCTGGGGGTTCAAACCATCCACTAGTGAGGTTAAGTCCTTGGTAATGCTGACTACGCGTCCGGTGGCCTCGTCGATAAAACGACCGTAATCGGTCATATCTACAATGGATGCACCCGGATCGATGCCCAAGTCCCGGTACAGTTGGTAAGTGGCATCCCCCGGTTTGTACCCCATGACAAAATGAATGCCGCCTTCGATGGTATAGTCCTTTCGCTTCCAGGTAGCTGCCACCCCACCCGGCTTATTGTGGTGCTCAAAAATCCTGGTGTCATATCCCTGCATTTGGCAGTACACACCCGCTGCTAAACCCGCCAGGCCTGCCCCGATGATAATTACCGATCTATCCGCCAAAGCCTCCACCCACCCCCCCCCAATTACTGCTTCTCTTTCCAAAATAACAATTATTTGGAGTTACTTCAACCTACTTGGTCTTCCTGCCGATAAAGAAAGGAGGATGCCCCTTGTTTTAGTACGGCAAAAACCTGCTGGAAAAGGTGAGGGTGGAGTGGCCCAATCCAAACTAGGCAGCCATGCTCCAGGAACAGTTGGGGGGGGCCAACGGTGAAATAAAAGCTGCTTTACAATACATTGCGCAGTGCTTTCGTAATTAAGGGTCCCGCCCTTCTTTTGGAGCACCCGTTACGTCGAGCGTTGTCATTTGATACAATATTGGCAACACCGGAAAATTAATTAAACTCCGGAATATTTATTTATTGTGACCAAGGTCCCAAAAAACCTGTAGTTTCACGAATGAACTGTAGGCAGGTGATTACCTGGTGCAGGATCAACAGTTGCAAAACCTCCTGGAAAAGGCCAGGTCCGGAGATGAGAAGGCCCGGGATGATCTGCTCCAATCTCACCGGGCCTATATAGCAGAGGTCGCGGCTGCTTACTGCGGCCGCAGGCTTTACTGGCAAAACGACGACGAGTTGAGCGTCAGCCTGCTGGCCTTCAGCGAGGCCATCGATACCTATAACCCCTCTGCCGGCAAGGAGTTTCTCCATTATACCCGGCTGGTGATCAAAAACCGGCTGGTCGACTACTTCCGTAAAGAATCACGACACCGCCACCTCTCCCTGGAAGGGCTGCCCGGCGATGAGGAAGGTCTTCCCCACTGGGAAGCGGCCACCGCGTGGAGACAGTACCACGATGAAGAACTGGCCCGCGAGCGGGCGGAGGAAATGCTCCGCTTCGACCAGGTTTTACGCACCTTTAACCTTTCACTTCAACTTTTGGAACGGGCGTGTCCCAGGCACCGGGATACCAGGGAGATGCTGGTGCAAGCCGCCTGCGTACTGGCCCGGGAACAGGACTTGCTGGCCTACGTGAAGCGTTACAAGCAGCTCCCTCTCCAGGAGTTGTCCCGGGCCACCCGCCTCAGCCGGAAGGTATTAAAAAGGGGACGAGCTTACATCCTGGCGTTGACCCTGATTCTCACCGTTCCTGAATTCACGCACCTGCGCTCCTTATTCTCGCTGCCACCGCCGGCTGCCTGTAGCGCCGGCCCAACGGACATGTCAAAAACGCCGTCCAGCTCTTCCAGGGGAGGTGACCCTCGATGACCAAGATAAAAGGGTTAGTGGTGAAGACGGAAGGCCGCCACATGTGGGTCGCCACCGAAGACCGGCAGTTCAGGCGGTATCCCCTTCCTGCCACAGGAGCTGCCATCGGCCAGGAGGTGTGGGTTGAACAGCCCGTACCCGCCGTTTCGTATTTCGCCTCCCGGGGTGCCCTGGTGGCGGGCCTGGTGGTAATGATATTCCTGGGGGCGTTCCTCTGGCAATTGGTCCCCGTCGGTACCCCTGTCGCCTACCTGGCCGTGGACATCAACCCCAGCCTGGAAATCGCAGTGGACGGTGCGGGCAGGGTGCTGGAAGTGGAACCCCTGAACCAGGAAGCCAAATTGCTGGTAAAGGGCCTTTCTCCCCGGAAGAAGGACGTCTATACCTTCCTTGACCGGATAATCCAAAAGGCCGAATACTCCGGTTACCTCAAACCCGGACGGGATAACCTGGTGCTGGTGACCATCATCCCGGCCAGGGACGGAACACCCGTCCCGGTAAACGATTCCGGGGTAAAAGAAGTCGTCCTGAAAAGCCTTGCTGCCCGGAACCTTCAAGGTAAGGTCGGCATACAAAACGCCTCTTTGAAGGAACGCATCAGAGCCAGGGAGGCGGGGCTATCGGTAAACCACTACCTGCTCATTACCAGGGCAGCTGAAAAGGGAGTTCTGCCAGGCCCTACCGTAGAGGACAATGTCGGCATCCATGAAATCCTGAATCGTTTATCCGCCAGGGGCATTCCACTGGAACAGCTAGTGGTTGAATTCGGTGTCACCGCGGGACCCGGCAGCAATCAGCCGCCCCCCAAGGAGACCCTGGTTAACCCCGGGACAGTGCCGCCCAGCCGTACTCAAGAAACCACCGGTAATCCGGAGCACCGGGATGCCAGGTCGGCAGAGTTTGGTCCAGTGGATGAGGACGATGAGCACGACAGGGACGGCGACCGCCTACCGGAGGACGAGGAAGAAGCCGACATTAAAGGTGAAGAAAAAGTTGATGAAGCGGATGAGGTTGAAAGTAATGAAGCTGGCGCGGATGATACCCTCATAGAAGATGAAAAAGACGACACCAAACTTGAAGTGAACAGCCACGATCCTACTGCTCGTTTACCCGTGCCGGGTCCGGGCGATGAGCAAGAAAGCGGGCCATCTTCCGGTACCGGGGCAGGTAGCAAAGTGAACGATGATAAAGACGACGCCCGGGACCAGAGTATTGATCGTGATGAAGGGCAACCCGATGATTCTTCTAAACAAAAACC
>DDKM01000071.1 GCA_002339345.1 Firmicutes bacterium UBA2598
ACTGGAAAAGAAAAGGCCGCGAACGCTTTGTCAATAGGTATAGCGACTTTATACCGTAAGATCAAGAAGTATAAAATACAGGAAGAAGAAATTGGGATGTAATTATAACCTGAAATTATCACAATGATAATATTATCGTTATGATAATTAAATTTGATGGGCGACGAATTCAAAAATAGTCAAAAGGTGGGTGAAGTTATATAGCCTATGTTTATCATTATGATAGGAACTGTTTGGTTTTTAGTTAAAAAACTTGCCCCTTAACCCCAAAATGGTTGGCATGATAATTGCAATTACTTGTCGTCGAGATGCAGTTTTTACAAAATTCACAATTATGGAGGAGGAAATCAATTATGATTGCTAAACCAGTGGCTGTTCTTGGAGGAGGAAATGGTGGTCATTGTATGGCTGCTGATTTAACTTTACGTGGTTATAAGGTAAATCTGTACGAACATCCGAGCTTCAAAGATAATTTTAAAACCACGTTGGAAACAGGGAACATTAAATTATCAGGTATAGGACCTATTGGCTCTGCCCAAATTCATAAAGTAACAATAGATATGGAAGAGGCACTAAAGGACGTTGATATTGTAAATGTCGCTATTACGGCAACAGGGCACGAACTCTTCTTTAAAGAAATGCTTCCACATTTAAAAGAGGGACAAATTGTTGTGGTTTGGGCCGGTGATTTTGGTTCGCTTCGCCTAGCAAAATTACTAAGGGAACATTACCCGGGAAAAAAGGTGATCATTGCTGAAACTAATACGTTACCCTATGGTACCAGATTGAAGGGCCCGGCAGAGGTGGAATTACTCCTTACGGCGCCCAAGGTAACTATAGCTAGTTTACCGGCGACAGATACTGAGTATACGCTTGGGATACTAAAGGAAATCTGGCCTGCTTTAGTAGCGACAGATAATGTCATTACAGCAGCGTTAAGCAATCCTAATCCAATTTGTCACCCGCCTGGTTCCCTCCTCAACACTGGACGCATTCAATATTCCAAGGGTAATTTTTACATGTATAAAGAAGGTATTACTGAGGCTGTGGCACGGGTGATTAAAGCAATTTACAAAGAAACATCAGATTTAGCGAAAGCCCTTGGCTTTCAGGTTTTACAATACGAAGAGCGTGAATTTGCAACTACTGCCAGTATCATGGGAGTTGCCTTTCAAGCTCCCTTTGATACATTGGGAGTAATAGCCAGTATCTTGGGCCCCAAATCCATTCATGACAGGTACATTACCGAGGATCTACCGTTTGGTTTGGTACCTATGTCCCAGTTAGGACGGAAACTGGGAGTGCCGACTCCGATGATCGATGCCATTATCAATATCGGCAGTGTGGTCTGCGATGAAAATTTCTGGATTACAGGAAGAACTTTGGATACATTGGGGCTGGAGGGAATGAGCAAAGAGGAACTGTTAAAGTACATAGGATGAGCAACAATGATGATGGTGCTTACCGTTTAAAAGCTTTATAGATATAAAGAAAAGAAATAACTAAAGGAAGTACCACTAATGTAGCGGCTTTGTAGTGAGATGGCCGCGCAAAGCAAAGACGGTGGCGAAAGGAGAGATTGCAGTGCAGCAAGATGTGCTGGAGGAAAAGTACCGGGAGAAGTTATCCCGTTCCGGTCAGTTGTATGAGGCTGCCAGAAAAATAATTCCTGACGGCATCGCCCATGACATTCGGTACTCGGAGCCTTTCCCGGTATATATCACCCATGCCTCCGGTTCCCGCAAATGGGACGTAGACGGGAACGAGTACATCGATTACTTCGGAGGCCACGGCGCTCTCCTGTTGGGGCACCAGCATCCCCAGGTGGTGGAGGCGGTGGCGGAACAGATTCGCAAGGGCACCCATTTTGGGGCCTGTCACCCCCTGGAAGTGGAATGGGCCCGGCTAGTAACCAGCCTGGTTCCGGGGGCCGACCTGGTGCGGTTTACCTCTTCGGGGACTGAAGCCACGCTGCTCGCCTTGCGTTTGACCCGGGCCTTTACCGGCAGGGAACGGGTTGTAAAGCTGGATGCGCACTTCCACGGCTGGCACGACGCGGTGGTGCCGGGCGGTGATTCCGCACGTTCACCCGGCGTCCCCAGGGGTACCCTGGAGTGCACCAGGCTTTGCCCGCCTAATGACGCTCAGGCCTTGGAGGCTGCCCTGGCTGAACAGCCTACCGCCGCGATTATCGTGGAACCCAGCGGGGCCAGCTTCGGCCGCGTGCCGGTAAGGCCTGGTTTTCTGGCGGAAGCGCGGGAACTGGCTACCAGATACGGGGCTATGCTGATTTTCGACGAGGTGATTACCGGATTCCGGCTTGCCCCCGGCGGGGCACAGGAATATTACGGGGTGACCGCTGATCTGGTGACCATGGGTAAGATTGTGTCAGGTGGCCTGCCAGGGGGAGCGGTAGCCGGCAGGAGAGATATCATGGGGCTGCTGGAGATGAAGCACGGTCTGGGGAAGGTTTCCCACCCGGGAACCTTTAACGGGAATCCTCTGTCAGCGGCAGCGGGCGTGGCAACCCTTAAGATAATCGCTACCGGGGAGCCTATTGCATCAGCGAATGCGAGGAACGCCGCGCTGGTCGAAGGCTTGAACCGGGTGATCGCTGCCAAGGGGCTCGATTGGTGCGCCTATGGACATGCTTCTATCTTCCAGATCGCCATGAACTCTGATTGCGCTAAAAAGAACGACTGCGATCGGACGGTTTGCACCTATGACTGGCAGAAACTCCGCAACCATGACCGGCCTCGGGAGCTAAAGCTGCGGCGGAACATGCTCTTGAACGGGGTCGACTTTGTAGGGAGCGGGGGATGGGTGTCGGCGGCGCACAGTGAGCGGGATATCAAGGAAACCATCAAGGCCTTTGAATTATCGGTAGTACAGATGTAAGCAATGATCGCAAAAGGTATAAGACCATCATGCTTGTCGGCACGCTGGACCTCAAAACCAAGGAAGCCATCGCGCTGGCGGTCTTCATGGCTAACCGGTGCAGTTATTGCATTAACAGCCATTCCATGGCGCTGAGAAGGCTTGGTTTTACGGACGGGCAACTGGTGGAACTGGCCGCGGTGGTAGATTTCCTTAGCAGCACCAACGTCTTTTCCAGCGGCCTCAAGATTTAGTTGGGGTACTACTCGCCGGTTGCCACCCGGCGAGTAGCGAAAAAAGCGGGAATATTTGTATTAGCGTGACATTTGCACGTATTCCTTAAAAAACGACGTTACCCTTCTTTACTTCCGATTGAAACGCCCAGAGTATACGGCTGTTTACGGTCTGTCGCCGCCAAGGGGGTGATTGGAATGAATTACCTTATCAAAGAATGAAGTTAAGGGGTAGCAAGTAAAAAAATGGAGGTGATAAATATGGTCACGAATGAACAAAAAGGTTTCATGGAAGGCTGGTTTGGCAAATACGTTCTCCCTGGCGTAATCTTTCAGTCTGTATTAATTGGCGGTGGATATGCCACCGGGCGGGAGATCGTCGAATTCGGAGCCAGGTTTGGCGCATTGGGATGGTGGGGTATTGTAGCTATCTTTATCGGCTTTTCGGTGATTAGTATTTTAACCTACGAACTGGCCAGGACCTTCAAAGCATATGATTACAGGAACTGGGTCAAGCAAATTATTTGGAAACTGTGGCCGTTATTTGACGTGCTGTTTATCGTGATGGCGGTCCTGGTCATTGCGATTGTGGGGTCGGCGACGGGGAATATTGTCAAAGATATTTTAGGCTGGCCCTATTGGGTGGGAGTTTCGTTGGCGATCATTGTGGTAGGTTTCTTGAACTTTTACGGCAGAAAAATGATCGAAGGGTTTAAAACCATTGGAACCGTGCTTTTATACTTCGGCTATGTGGTATTTGCGGGGATAGTCCTGTCAAAAAATTGGGGGCACGTCCAGCAAGTGTTTGCCACAGGTGATACCTCTTATGTCGGTTCCGTAAGCTTGGGCGCAGTGTTTTGGGTGGGGATCCTGTACGTGGCCTATAACCTGGTTTGCCTGCCTGCCACGTTTTTTACACTGGATAGGCAGACTGAAAGAAAACATACCTTTTGGGCCGGAATAATTACCGGTCTTTTGGCCACCGTTCCCTTTGCGCTGACCTACCTGTCCATGATGGGCTTTTACCCGAGCAAGGAAGTTCTCGGGGCACCGGTGCCATGGCTGGTAATGCTGAAAGAGAGTGGTGGAACAGGGTTAATTGCGTTGTTTGGAATCGTGATTGGATGGACCTTGATCGAAACCTGCACCGGGTTAATCCATGCCATTACGGAAAGAATTGACGTTAACCTGAAAGAAATGGGCAAAACTGGTCTTACCGCCCAACAAAGCGTGTTTATTTCCGTAGGCACTCTGGTAGCCGCGTTGATCCTGTCGAAGGTCGGTATTATTGCCCTGGTGGCAAAAGGCTACACTTTCATGGCCTACGGTTTCCTCATCCTGTTTGCCCTTCCACTATTGACCATCGGTATAATCAGGATCCTTAACCCGGGGTGGCATCAAGAACTGTGGGAAAAAAGCGTGTCCCGCAAGAGTGAGGGAGTCAACCTTTGATAATTGTGTTAAGAGGGCTGCTGGTGAGGATTCTATCCCAGGCAGCCCTCCAAGGTAGACAAGGGGAATGTACCCGACTCCCGTGCCAGTTGGCACTACTGGTCCATTGCATTGTTAAACTCGGGTACCCAGAGGCTCCATGTCAAGGCTGGCGGCGGTGCAAAAAGCCAGAAGGTCTGCAGACCGGGCTAACGTCCACCATTGTTGTTAATATTAGTCAAATGAAAGGGGGAAGAATATAGCTTAACTTTTTTGAAAAAATGTCTTGACAATGGGGGCACTACAGCCTTGCAACTTGTCCGAATTGTGGGAGTGTTGCTGGTGATGCCATCGCTCTTGCGTTGGCTGGTCAAGTGGCCTATAATTTCAGGCATCTGGCAAAGGGGTCTATCGTGTTGCAGGCGGTGGACCCCTTTAATTATTGAAGGAGTATTGCATCCGCCTTGAACCAGCTGCCTACATAATTCTTTTACGAAGCCAAGAGGTAACAGATCGACAAAAATTTTAGGCGTTGACAGGAAAGACATTCATAGACGTCGTATTATAACCACATGTCTACTTGTATGATAAATTTGGAGGTAATTCATGCAAGCCAATGGCTATATCAAAAAGGTGCAAAAAAAGAAGATTTCCGAGGAGATCATGGAGCAGCTGGCAAGGTTGATCCGTGAAGGGGTTTGGCAGGCGGGAGCTAAGCTCCCGTCGGAGAAAGAACTGGAAGAGATGTTTGGTGTCAGCAGGACTTCTGTGCGGGAAGCGTTGACCGGGCTCGCCGCCATAGGTGCTATCGAAATGCGCCATGGCGGGGGGCACTTTGTCCGCCAGATGGATTTTGACCACTACATCAACCCGCTTACCATTTCCCTGATGGCCCAACGGGAGAGTATCCTGCAACTCCTGGAACTGCGGCGCATTATCGAAGTGGAGGCCGCGGCCCTGGCTGCGGAGAGAGCCCGGCCGGAGGACCTTCAGCGGATGGAGGAAGCCCTGGACGCCATGGAAAGAGAAGTGCGGGCGGACCAGGTGGCCCACGAGTGGGACTTCCAGTTTCACATGGCCCTGGTAGAGAGCACTCAGAACCCCTTGCTGGTAAAAGTGATCCACAACGTGGCCGGGCTTTTTGCCCAGGCGATGGAACAGACCAGGCAGCATACGCGCTCCATCCCGGGCCGGCCGCTGGAAGTGGTGCGGGAACACCGGCGTATTTTCCTGGCCATTCAGGCCGGGGATGGGAAGAGCGCCAGCCAGTGTATGCAAGAGCACCTGGATAACGTTAGAAAGAAGCTTTTATAAGGTCTAAGATAGCCTGCGCTCATAGAGGATTCAGGCGGATGACAGGCCCGCATAGTTAATCACGTGTTCAATGGTCAAAAAAGAGCCGTCACTTGAGCATCCTCTTTGAGCTTGTTGGCGGGCAAAAAGGGCATAGGGGGGGGGATAGCTTCCGATAAGTCGGACAATTGGGAAGATTGGGAGACGGCGTTTAGAAAATGTATTTGGGAGGGACTAAACTTGAAAAGCAAAAGTCGGTTGCTGCTTGGAATCGCGTTGTTGCTAATTGTGTCTCTTCTGGTTGGAGTTACCGGTTGCGGCGGCGGGAAGACGGAGGGTGATAAACCGGCAGACAAGAAACCGCAGAAGGTGTTTCTGAATGTGGCTACCGCTTCCACCGGAGGTACTTACTACCCCGTTGGCGTGGGGATGGCCAACCTTTGGACTACCAAGTTAGGTGATAAGGGAATTAACGTATCCGCCCAGTCTTCTGCCGGTTCGGTAGAAAACATCGACCTGCTGCGCAAGGGAGAAGCCCAACTGGCGATCTTCCAGGGGCTTATCGGTTCCATGGCGTGGAACGGTAAGGGCAAGTTTGAGGGTAAAGAGTACAAAGAGCTGCGCTCCATCAGCATGCTTTGGCCCAATGTGGAGCATTTTGTAGTGGTGGAAAGCGTGGCGAAAACCGGGAATATCAAAGACATTAAAGGCATCAGGATGTCTGTTGGCCCGGCGGGCAGCGGGACTGAAGAGTCTAACAGGATCATTATGCAGGGTTTGGGGCTAACGTTTAACGACATCACTCCGGAGCACCTTGGCTATTCTGAATCGGCAGATGCCATGAAGGATGGCCGTATCCAGGGAGCCTCCATGCCGGCCGGTATTCCCGTTTCGGCGGTGATGGACCTTTATGCCAGCCCCACAAAGGTGAAGATTCTGGAGTTTACCGAAGAGGATTTAAAGGGAGTAAACTCCGTCTTTGATACATGGTACCAGTTCGAGATTCCCGCCAACACCTATGTAAAACAGGATAAGCCCATTATGACCATCGCCCAGCCCAACTGGCTGGGAGTCAGTGCGGGGACAGACGAAGAAGTGGTTTATTTGCTTACCAAGACACTATTCGAAAACCTTGATTTCATGTACAGTGTGCATGACAGCGCGAAGAACATCAAGCTGGAAACAGCCCTGAAGGGGCTACCGGCTCCGCTGCATGCTGGAGCTTACAAGTACTTTAAAGAAGCAGGGTTGGACATTCCTGACAAATTAGTTCCCCCAGAGGCTAAAAAATAACTACTATCAGAGATGGGGGTGGAGCCAAGAAAACGGCTACACCCCTTCCTTCACTTGAATACCGGATGGATCTGCCGGAATGCAACGTATTCCGGGCGAGGAGGGGCGAAATGGGAAGCGATAAACCTGTAAAAGAAGTGCTGAAGACACCAGGGGAGAAGCAAGGACGCATCCTGACCGGTCCACGAGCCAAGTTGATTACTGCCATTGCCATCGCCTTCAGCCTTTTCCAGATCTGGGCTACCGGCCTGGCGGTAGTTCCAGAAATTTACCGCAATGCCGTTCACCTGGGCTTTCTGCTGGTCCTCGGCTTCCTGTTATACCCTGCAGGTAAGCGGTCGCCCAGGGACAGGTTTTCTGTTCTTGACATCATCCTGGCTTTACTGGGGATGTCCGTAGCTCTGTATATTTTGCTCTTTTACAATGAGCTCCACCAGGCGCGTGCTTCTATAGCAATTTCGAGGGACTACTTGTTCGCGGCTTTGGCTGTCATACTGGTGATAGAGGCTGCCAGGAGGGTCCTAGGTCCGGTCATTCCATTACTTTCAGCTATTTTCCTGGTATATGCCGTCTACGGCCGGTATTTCCCGGGGATCTTCGCCCACGGCGGGTTTAGCTGGGAGAGGGTACTTTACAGGATGTACCTGACCTATGAAGGGCTCTTCGGTGTTACCATTACCGTTTCTTCGACCTACATCTTTTTATTCATACTATTTGGGGCGTTTCTGAAGGCCAGTGGAGCTGCGGAACTGTTCAACGACCTTGCCCTGGCTATCGCCGGCAGGAAGCGGGGCGGCCCTGCCCAGGTGGCGGTGCTGTCCAGCGCCATGATGGGTACCTTGAGCGGGAGCGCCGTGGCCAATGTGGCTACCACCGGCTCCTTTACTATCCCCATGATGAAGCGGATAGGTTACAAACCGTATTTTGCGGGTGCGGTGGAGGCGGCAGCCTCCACTGGCGGGATGATGATGCCGCCTATTATGGGGGCTGCTTCATTCCTGATGGCGTCATTCCTGGGCCTTTCTTACGTAAAAATTATGCTGGCAGCGGTTATTCCCGCCCTTCTCTATTACGCTGGCATTTTCATTACCGTCGATCTGGAAGCCCGCCGGCTTGGACTGAAAGGACTAGAAGAGGAGTCCCTGCCCCGGGTTAAGGACGTGTTGCTGAAGCGGGGGATCCTGCTGCTCCCGGTGATAGTGGTGGTGTACTTTTTGTTAGCGGGGAAAACCCCCCTCTACGCCGGTTTCGCCGGGATCATTTCCACCATCCTGGCCAGCTGGGTGCGCCCGGAAACCCGCATAGGTTTCCGGGAAGCGTTAAAAGCCTTGGAGGAAGGCGCCAAGGGAGCGGTAACGGTAGGGGTGGCCACCGCCGTATGCGGCATCATTGTAGGGGTAGCGGCCATGACGGGCGTTGGTTCGGTGCTGGCCTATAATATTACCAACATTGCCCATGGCAGTATCTTTTTCACGCTGGTGTTCACCATGGCAACCGCCATTGTCCTTAGCATGGGACTTCCCTCCACAGCCCTTTACATTGTGGTGGCGGTGGTGGCGGCTCCCGCCCTGGTAAAGGCGGGGGTGGTACCCCTGGCGGCCCACTTTTTCGTATTCTGGTTCGGTGTCCTGTCCAATGTTACCCCACCGGTGGCGCTGGCGGCTTATACTGCCGCGGGGATAGCGGGAGACGACCCCCTGAAAACTGGCTGGACCGCACTGAAACTGACCATAGCCGGTTTCATCGTTCCGTTTATTTTTGTTTACAGCCCCAACCTGCTATTGATAGACGCCCGTTTCCTGCCGACCCTGTTGGCCGTCGTTACCGCCTTGGTGGGCGTGTTTTGCCTGGGGGTGGCGGTGGAAAACTATTTTCTCCGCCGGCTGTTCTTGGTTGAACGTATTCTGGTTTTTGCCGCGGCGCTACTCTTGATCAAGCCCGGCATGTTCACCGATGGCTTGGGACTGGCGTTGGCGGTGGGGGGGTTGGGCTACCACCTGTTGACCAGGCGAAAGGGTGAGGGTTTTTCGCGGCCGGTATAAAATACATACTGGCCCGTAGTCATGGCATAGGTAGTGCTTTGAATAAGGCTTCCTGATAGGGGAGTGGCTAAAGATGTACCAGGCAGTTGTTGAACGGTTAAAGCACATAGTCGACGGAAAGAACGTGGTTACAGCCTTGGAGGACCGCATGACCTACGCCTACGATGGCACCATGCAGACGGGTGTGCCCGGGGTGGTGGTGTTTCCCCGGACCGCGCAGCAGGTGGCGGAGGTGCTGAGGCTGGCCAACCGGGAAGGGATCCCGGTTTACCCCCGGGGCGCCGGCACTGGTTTGAGCGGCGGGTCGGTGCCGGAACAGGGGGGCATTGCTCTGGTGCTGACCGACATGAACAGGATCCTCGAGGTGGACACCGGCAACCTGCTGGCGGTGGTGGAGCCCGGGGTGGTGACCGAGGCGCTGCAACAGGAGGTGGAGCGGGTGGGCCTGTTTTACCCACCCGACCCCGGCAGCCTGAAGTCCTGCACCATCGGTGGCAATATCGCGGAGAATGCCGGTGGCCCGCGGGCCTTGAAATACGGTGTCACCCGGGACTACGTGCTGGGGCTGGAGGTAGTCACCCCTACCGGGGAGATCCTGCGCACGGGCGGCAAAACGGTGAAAAATGTCACCGGCTACGACCTGACCCGGTTGATGACCGGCTCTGAGGGTACCCTGGGAGTGATTACCCGGGCGGTCTTGAGGCTGATACCCAGGCCCCAGGACGTACGCACCGCCATGGCCGTGTTTGCGACGGTGGAGGGGGCGGCGGAGGCGGTGGCGGAGGTGAGCCGCCGGGGCATCCTGCCCACCACCTTGGAATTGATGGACGACGTGACCATCCGGTGCGTGGAAAACTACCTGCGCATGGGGTTGCCGCTGGACGCGGGCGCCATCCTGCTGATTGAAGTGGACGGGTTCCGGCCGGCGGTGGATGAGGCCATTGTTACAGTAGAGAAGGTCTGCCGGGAATTGGGTGCTACCGGCGTGAAGGTGGCTGCCAGTCCTGCGGAGCGGGAAGAACTGTGGCGGGCCCGGCGGGCGGTCTCTGCGGCCATTGTCCAGTTAAAACCCACCAAGATCTCGGAGGATGCTACGGTACCCCGCAGCCGGGTCCCCGAGATGGTGCGGCGGTTAAAGGCCATTGCCCAAAAGTATGGCCTGACCATGGCCATCTTCGGCCACGCGGGGGACGGCAACCTGCACCCCAACATCCTGGCGGACCGGCGGGACCCGGAGGAAATGGCCAGGGTGGAACTGGCGGTGGAGGAACTGTTCCGGGCAGCCCTGGAGCTGGAGGGGACTTTGAGCGGGGAACACGGCATCGGCAGCATGAAGGCGCCCTACCTCCCGCTGGAGGTGGGGGAGACCGGGATACGGGTGATGCGCGGCATCAAACAGGTCTTGGATCCCAATAATATCCTAAGCCCCGGCAAGATGCTTTGGGGGTAGTGGTATGAAGAAACTAAGCGAACTGCGATCCCAACTGGACAGGTGCAGCAAGTGCGGCAATTGCCAGGCGGTATGTCCCCTTTACCTGGAAACCAAACGGGAACCCCTGGTGGCCAGGGGCAAGGTCTTTTTGCTGGATAATCTGATCGAAGGGCGGGTAGGGTGGTCTCGCCGGATGGAGGAGGTCATTTCCCTGTGCCTTTTGTGCCGGACCTGTGAGGTCAACTGCCCCAACGGGGTGCAGGTGGCGAGGCTGGTGCTGGCCGCCCGGGCGGAACTGGCGCTGGCCAGGGGGCTGTCCATCTGGAAAAAGACGGCCTTTCACTACCTCTTGACCAGCAGCGGTAACCTGAACCTGCTAGCCCGCCTGTTATACCTGTACCAGCGGTCGGGGTTGCAGAGCGTCGCCAGGAAGAGCGGGCTGTTGCAGGCCCTGCCGTGGGGGCTGGAGGACAAGGAGAGGCTTCTACCCATGGTGGGCCGGCGCGCCTTTGCCAGGACGGTCCCACCCGTGATGGAAGCTCCCGGGGAAAAGCGGCGGGTGGGGTATTTTTACGGGTGCATGACCAACCACGCCTATCCCGGTATCGGCCAGGCCTTCCTCACGGTGATGCAGGCTAACGGTGTTACAGTGGTGTTACCGCCGCAGGTGTGCTGCGGCCTGCCGGCCCTGGCCTCCGGCGACCGGGAAGCGGTTGTGAAACTGGCTAAGCGAAATATTGGCTGGTTCCGTGCAGCCGGGGTGGACCGGGTGGTGGTGGACTGTGCCAGTTGCGGCTCCATGCTGAAGGAGTATGGAGAGTTAATGGGCACGCGCGAAGCCGGGGAGTTTTCCCAAAAGGTGCGGGACGTAGCCGAATTCCTCACTGAAGAAGTGGACATTCGGCCGGGCGCTTACCCGGTGGAGATGACGGTGACTTACCACGACCCCTGTCACCTGAAAAGGTATCAGGGCATCCACCGGGCGCCGCGGGAGTTGTTGCATGCGGTACCGGGCCTGGCATTGCGGGAAATGGAGGGGGCGGACCGCTGCTGCGGCTCCGCCGGGTCCTTCAACCTGACCCACTGCCGGCTTTCCATGCGGGTGGGCAGCCACAAAACCAGGAACATCCTGGCCACCGGGGCGGAGGCGGTAGTCACCGGCTGCCCGGCCTGCCGCCTGCAGCTGGCCAAGGGGCTGGAACAGGGGGGTTCTGCCGTGCCGGTGGTGCACACGCTGGAAATCCTCAGCCGTTCTTATCTTGGTGGTAAGGAGATGGGGTAAATGGATAAGCAAGTCTTGCTGCCGGAAGTGGCGGAGGTCCGGCAGGAGTTCCCGGCACCGGAAGTGGCGGAAGTGGGGAAGGCGGTGGCGGGCGAGATGCGCCGCCGGTCGATAGGCTTACGGCCTGGGGCCAGGGTGGCTGTCACGGTGGGCAGCCGCGGCATCCACCGCATCGCCGAGATGGTGGCGGCAGTGGTGGCAGAGGTGCAGGCAGCCGGAGCCTCCCCCTTTATCGTCCCCGCCATGGGCAGCCACGGCGGGGCTACCGCGGAGGGCCAGCGGGACCTGCTGGCGGGCTACGGCATTACACCAGAGGCCGTGGGGGCGCCGGTAGTCTCCTCCATGGAGGTGGTGCAACTGGGGACGACCCCCGGCGGCCTGCCGGTGTTTTGCGACCGCCAGGCGGCAGAAGCGGACGGGATTATCCTGATCAACCGGGTGAAACCCCACACCAGTTTTCACGCCCCCATTGAGAGCGGGCTGGCCAAGATGCTGGCCATCGGCCTGGGGAAACATACCGGGGCCCAGTTGATCCATAGCTATGGAGTAGAGGGGTTAAAGAACCTCATCCCGGAGGTGGCGCGGGTAATGCTGGAGAAGGTGCCGGTGATCCTGGGGTTGGCGGTGCTGGAGAACGCGCAGGACCGCACCGCCAGGGTGGAGGCGCTGCTGCCGGGGGAAATCCTGTCCCGGGAACCGGAACTCCTGGCGGAAGCCAGGTCGCTGATGCCGTCTCTTCCCTTTGATTACATCGACGTGCTGGTAGTTCAGGAGATGGGCAAAAACATCAGCGGTACCGGCATGGACCCGGCCATCACCGGCCGGCTGGGCATCCGGGGGCAGCCCGACCCGCCGCGACCGCGAGTGGGACGGCTGGTGGTGCTGGACTTGACCCCAAAGACCCACGGAAATGCCCACGGGGTAGGCAGCGCGGATATCATCACCCGCCGCCTGCATGAAAAGATCGACTTGAAGAAAACTTATACCAACGCGTTGACGGCGGGTTTCCCGGAAAAGGCGGCGATTCCCCTGGTGGCTGAGAACGACCGGGAGGCGCTGGCCCTGGCGATAGCCGCCTGCGGCAGGCCGGTGGACGCGGCCGGCGTGCGCCTGGTCCTGATCAGGAATACCCTGGAGGTAAGCCGGCTGTTCATCAGCCGCGCCCTGGCGAAAGAGGCGGCGGGGAAGGAACACGTGAGACTGACGGGTGAATGGCGGGCACTGGAGTTCGATCCCTGCGGTAAACTGTTAAGCCTCTGGGTTTGATTGTTGCGAAAAATCTTGGCACGTAATGGCTAAACGTACGGAAATTATTTTTATGAAGAAGAGACGGCAGCAGGCTAATACAACTGCCTGGTGAGGATATATTACAGCGTTTCCAGTTCAGAGAGAAGGTTGGTGGGGCAACACCAGCCCTCTTGTTTTAGGGCATGTTTCAAAGGAAGGGACTTTTAAGTTTATTTCACACACCCGCCGGGAAGTTCCCGTCC